>JANLJF010000140.1 GCA_029255605.1 Azovibrio restrictus | reverse complement strand
ACTGCACGAGGCGGATTATCATATATTGAATCAAGCCGTGTACCTGCGCAAAACCGGGCTTCAACTGGGCATGCCTACGGCCAAAGAATGGGTGCCTGCACACGATGTGGCATTGAGCATAGATATCAATAAGCAGCTACCTGCTATGCAATTGAACCGAGAACAGGCATTACGTTTTCTGAAGAAAGAAGATTTTGAACTGCCCACCAATGATAAAGGCTGGTATGTGATGCAATATGAAGGGCTGGGATTGGGATGGATAAAAAGCCTGGGCAACCGTTTTAACAATTATTTACCTAAGCACTGGCGCATCCGCATGGATATTGAGAATGAATGGGCATAATTGTTGTACTTTGAGCAGCAACAGTCGAATTGTATTATGTTACGAATATTGATTGCCTGCTTATTTCTACTGCCACTTACTGCATTTTCTCAAAAGAAAGATGGTTTTTTTGTTATAGAACAAGATGGTGCGTGGGTAATACTTCATAAAGTGAGCCGTGGTGAGACGCTGTTTGTATTGGCGCGCCGCTACCATGTGCCGCCCGCTATTCTTGCAGATGCAAATGATATGGATTACCAGGATGCATTTACAAAAGCTACTGCCAATGTACCATTGGGGGCCTATAATTATCGTAGTAAAGAAACCGGCAGTAATGATGTGCGCAAGCTTTATTATAAAGTGCGGGGCGAAGAATCGTTGGGCAGCATCAGTCGCATGGCCGGTGTATCGCAAAGGGTGATACAGGGGCTTAATAATATGGAAGATAATGACGTAGACCCCGGGCAGGTGCTGATGGTGGGCTGGGTATTGTATGATGCTACCCAGATGCCGGAATATACAACGCTTAACAAACCTGCCGACCGCACAGCCATTGCGCAGCAGACACCGCTACAGCCGCTAACTACCAAGCCTGCCGGTGCGCCGGTTGCGGGTAATGCGCAACGTATGGAGAAACTACCGGATGGCACCACGGTAACCTACCTCAAGCTTCAGGATACTACAAATAAAGATACACTTGGTGTATTGGGGGGCATATATATGGCTCAAACCAATAATGAACAGAATACGGTGGAGGAGAAGGGGACTGTCACCTTTTATGATGATAGTGACGGTGTGAAGGGCAAAACACTGTTTGCATTTCATAACACTGTATCGCGCGGTACCATTATTAAGATATATAATCCCGGAAGCGGTAAAACCATATTTGCCAAAGTGATAGGCCCGTTGCCGGGCACCAAGCAGTATCATGGCAGTATATTGGGCCTGCCTGCACAGGCACGCGATGACCTGGGCGTAGCGAATGAAAAGGCATGGTGCGAACTCACCTATGCACCGCGTTAAAACCGCGTTATTAACAATCAATGGAAAACAAAACTGCCTTATTTTGCAGGCTTTTTGTAGGTTTCCGTTATGAAAGTACTGGTAGTACGTTTTTCTTCCATTGGTGATATAGTGTTGACCACCCCTGTAGTGCGTTGCCTGAAGCAACAGATACCCGATGTAGAGGTACACTATCTCACTAAAGAATCCTTCCGGCCGATACTCGAGCCTAATCCATATATAGATAAGCTGCATTGCCTGAAAGATGACCTGGAGGCAGTGACTGAGGAACTGAAAAAAGAGAAATACAATTTTATCATCGACCTGCACCACAACCTCAGAACCCTGCGGGTTAAGAAAGCCTTGCATGTAGAAACCTATGCATTCCCCAAACTGAACGTGCAGAAATGGTTGCTGGTAAACCTGAAGCTGAACCTGATGCCGGATAAAAGCATTGTAGAGCGTTATTTTGAGGCGGTAGCCCCTTTGGGCGTAAAGAATGACGGGAAAGGGCTGGACTATTTTATACCGGAATCGGCACATATCAAGACCAAGGATATTCCTATGAGCCACTGGGCGGGATATGTAGCCTGTGTCATAGGAGGGTCTATGAACACCAAAAAGCTACCGATAGAAAAATGGAAAGAATTTTGCGCATTAACACCATACCCGGTGGTGTTGTTAGGTGGACCGGAAGACAGGGAGGACGGGCAACTGATTGCTGCTCAGGACCCTATAAAGATTTACAATGCCTGCGGGAAGTTCAACCTTCATGAATCAGCGTCACTAACCAAGCTGGCGAAAGTAGTAGTAAGCAATGATACCGGGTTGATGCATGTAGCCGCGGCGTTTAAAAAACCGGTTATTTCTCTTTGGGGCAATACTTCGCCGGAAATGGGCATGTTTCCATATTATGGGAACAATGATCTTAAGCAAAAAATAGAGCCTCTTTCTATGATATTGGAAAACAAGAAATTATATTGTCATCCATGTAGTAAAATAGGATATAATAAGTGCCCGAAAGGACATTTTAAGTGTATGAAAGACTTGGACATGCAATTTTTAACTGAAAATGTTAATAAATTTTGGAAAGTAGCCCAACCATCAGAAAAATGACAATGTCTTATGAGTTATGGCTATACTGATAGTCTGATTATAACGGAATTGTATATAACGAAGAATGGTTTATGGAAAAATAGAATGTTTTTGAGATCGTTTTTAAAAGTTGTATATTACGACAATCATTATACTATATAATAAACGTTAAAATAAACGCCGCAATATGAGAAAGTTTTCTTCTTTTCTCCTTGTCTGTCTCGCTATCCTAAGCATGGCGCTGAAGCCCAACGAGGCTAAAGCTTCGCACGCTGCCGGTGGTGAGATCATTTATCAGTGGATATCCGATTCCACATACCGCATTTTCTTTAAATTTTACCGCGATTGTACCGGTATTGATGCGTCTTCATCGGAAAACCTGTGTATTACCAATACATGTACGGGTGTTTCGCAGTCTTTGGCAATGGATAAATGGAACCAGGCATTGCCGGGTGGCGGTACAAACGGTGACCCCGTTTCTGCCGGTTGCTCCCAATACAAAAATAAGTGCGAGGACTTAAGCTCTGCTATCCCTGGGTACCGGGAATGGTGGTATTATAAGATTGTTACACTAACGGGTAAGTGCGATAACTGGGTATTTTCGGTATCAGTAAGTGCCCGGAACACCAGTATCAATATGGGTGGCGGTAACCTATATGTGGAAACGGCATTGAATAACCTGACCAACCCGCGGGGTGATACCAACTCCTCTCCGTTCTTCTCTATCAAGCCTATTCCGTATGTGTGTCAAAACCAGCCATTTACGTATAATAATGGCGCGATAGACCCAGACGGGGACTCGCTTGTAACAGATATTATTAATCCCTTGGATGGTGGCTGCGGGTCGGCCCCCACAGCTATTGCTTTGGCTACCAAAACCCCTGCATTAAGCATACCAACCAACCCATTCCAGACAAATAATACATTTACCACAAACCCGTCGACGGGGCAAATGTCGTTTACAGCGGCGGAAAAAGGAGCACAAACCCTTTCTACCCGTGTGCGGGAATACCGTAATGGTATACTAATAGGTTATATCATGCGAGATGTGCAGGTGCAGGTACTAGAGTGTACTACCACTGCCCCTACCTTTGATGCACCGCCTGCAAGTATACTTGGAGGTACATGGATGAATAACCGGGTGAATGGTTGTATTGATCAATTGCTGGAATTTGACTTTAACCTGAAAGGTAGCGATACAGACCTGATATTAATTGCAGAAGATAACCATGCCTTCTCAATGCCTACTGCCAATATTACGTATAATAACCAGAAGACAGACTCTGTATGGGGCCATTTTGCATGGACACCAACAAAGTCCGGCTTGTTTGGCTTCTTGCTGACTGTAAAAGACTCAACTTGTAAGCCCCCCGGCATCATGCTGTACTACGTGTATAGCATACCTATATATGTATGGCCTCCTGTAGAAACAGTGCCTGATACAAGTGTTTGTCCAGGCCAAACAGCGTTCCTGAATGCTATTGGCGGCGGTAATTACCAATGGAGTGTATTGCCAGGCGGCGACCCGATTACAAGTCTTAACAACCCTAACGTACCTAACCCGATAGCGTTGCCAAAGACCAAGACTACCTATGTAGTAACATCTACGCTTACAAATTTCTGTAATAATAATAAAGACACGGTAACGGTAGATGTATTGCCAGGTTTGAACTTTACTCCTATACCAGATGCGATAACTTGTCCGGATAACCCAGTAACGCTGGATCTTAAAACGATGCCACCGTCAGGAACGACGTATAATATAAAATGGAATACCTCTCTGTGGCTGAGCGACAGTACTTCCAGCGCACCGGTTTCTACACCGAAGAGTACCCTGACCTATACTGTAATACTGAGCTCAACTGCAAACAGGTGCCAGGGATTTGATACCGTGATGGTAGATGTACTAACCGGTTTCAAAATTGAGAACCCTGATACGGCTATTTGCCAGGGCCAAAGCGTACAGGTTCGCATTAATGCTGACCCTCGCTATACATTCCTGTGGGAAAGTGAAGACCCTGTTCCTGGTGTGGTTGTGCCTTCTACTAGTGCAGATCCATTGATAACACCTAAAACTACCGATACATTCTTTTATAGACTTAAAGCATCTTACGCTGGTTGTAAGGATAGTATAGCCGGTTTCTTTATAGACCTGCAACCAATACCGACAGTAACAGTTGATGCAGATGCCTCAATGTGTGAAGGCGATACGATGAAACTGAATGGTGTTGTGACGCCTGCAGACTACAAATTCGATCTGACATGGACTCCGGGTGCATCCTTAGATAACCCTAAAATAGCAAAACCGATATTTGCTGCAGATAAAACAACAACTCTTACTCTGACTGCAACATCAAGTGCCGGTTGTACGGATAATGATGATGTGACCCTGACTGTATTCCCTGCTGAATTTGTATTCCCAACAGGCGATACTGCTATTTGCCCGGGTGCTACAACACAGCTGCATATGACAGGTAACGGACTTAAGTCTTTCCGTTGGTATCCTGAGTTCGGCATATCTGATGTAAGGAGTGCAGACCCGATGGTGAACCCAACAAGTACACAGGTATATAGTATTGTGGCCATAGATACCAATGCATGTTTTGATACTGCTGTGGTGAAAGTGATAGTGAATCCGAAACCAACAGTCTATCTGCCTGATGAGGTAACTATATATCCCGGTGAATCTTACCAGATGGATCCGGAAGGCAATGCTGCATACTATAGCTGGTTCCCGCCTGTAGGTTTGAGCGGCACAAGTGTATCAAACCCTGTAGCTAAGCCGGATGTAAATACACGTTACTTTGTAACAGCTACTACAGAAGCAGGATGTACTACGGTAGATTCTATAAATGTGCTGGTAGATGTTGAAAGTGTCATATCTCTGCCAAATGCCTTTACTCCGGGCTCTAATCCTAATGCAGTATTTAAAATCCTGCGCAGGGGAGATGCTAACCTGAAGAGCTTTACGATCTTCAATCGCTGGGGTGCTAAGGTGTTTGAGACAAGTGATATTGACCAGGGCTGGGATGGACAGTTTAAAAATGAGCCACAACCTATGGGTGTATACATCTACGTTGTAGAAGGTACTACAGTCAGCGGCCGTAAGTTTACTAAACAAGGTAATGTGACGCTTATCCGATAATAGCGTCAAAAGAATATAAATCAGAATACTGTATGGATAGCTACTGATGTACTATCCATACAGTATTAATAATAGAAAATAGAACTTAGCATATGAGTTTGTCATTACTTAAAAAACTATTGGCCGGTTTTGCTTTTTTCTGCGGTATGTTTTTATTGCCCGGAAAAGCTTCTGCTTGCCACTGCGCCGCGGCTGACATTTATGTAGTATATACAGGTGCCGGGCTTGATGGTTGTACCGGTACTACAGAATATAAATATGATGTGTTTGTCAATATGTATTTTGCATGTCAGACCTGCGATAACGATCCTGGTGCTAATGCCTCGGTTAGGGTGCGTTCTGCAACAGCAGGCTACGACCAGAATATACCTTTGACAGACCTGGATGGAATGCAAGACACGGTTCACAGTTTGTGCCCTGTATACAATGATTCCAATAGCTGTAAGCACGTGCGTGATACTAATTATACAAACAGGTTTCCCGGTTTCCGGCTACGCACTTACGTAGGTAGCTGGACCTTGCCAAGTGCTCAGACAGATTGGGTATTTAGTTACTCCACTGGTGCGCGAAATGACAATGTGAATATAACGAATTGTAATTCTCAGCAAATCTGGGTAGAGGCAATGCTGAATAATGTAACCAAATACAACAACAGTACGCCTCGATTTACTGAGAATCCTTTGCCGTATATATGTATTAACCAGCCGACATCCTATTTGAACGGCCCTTATGACCTTAATGGGGATTCCATGCAGGTATACCAGCAGGAGCCTTATACAAACAGTTCCACCACCCAATGTTTTTTTACGGTTGGAACTCCTTTTAGCCTGGCTGATCCTATAGGGTCAGCAGCTTCGAATCCTTATGTACTTAATCCCACAACAGGTGCAGCAACATTTACGCCCATACAAGGGATTGGGCAATATCTGCTTGCTTTCCGCGTAGAAGATTATGAACGCGGTACGGGTGTAAAACTAAGCCACGTATACAGGGATGTGCAGGTATCGGTACTACCATGTACAGAACCCCCACCTGGTATTGATTCTTTAAGTACTAACTTGACAGTAGTTAATGGTACTGTAGTACCTGTAACTGACGGTAGTAAGGCCATTGTTACGTGCCCGGGCAACAATCTTAACTTTACGCTCACCTCAAAAAGTTTTGACCCTACCCATACCGTTTACATGTATGCCAATACTACTGAGTTTCCCGGTTCCAACTTTACTGTGACGGGTGCCGGTACGCAGAGTGTAAGTGGTACTTTTACCTGGACACCTACACCGGCCAATATTGGTGAGCACACCCTGACCATTACATCTGCCGATTCTACCTGTAATGCGGCACAGCCTATTGTGCTGCGCAGCTATACAGTAATATATATTAAAGTTATTAATGGCCTTGATGCCGGCCGCGACCTGGCTACGTGTAAGATAAACCCGCCCGGCAGGCAGTTATCTGTAAAAGGTTACGGTAATCTGGTATTAAACTTCAAATGGACCGATATCAGCGGAGGCCCTGCCAAAAATCTGAATGCCGATGATATTCCAAACCCAATATCTACAGCGCGTACCAATACCAGCTATGTGGTATTCTCTCCCGAGTTGAAAGACAAATGTAAAGCCCGCGATACGGTACTGGTATATGAAGATACCTCTAATACTATTGATATCTTCCCCCAAACCGATCGTTTTGTAATGTGCCGCCCGGGTTACCTGCAACTGGATGCCGTTATCAATGGCCGTGGCCCGATAGACAACATGATGTGCGGAACCAATAACATACAGACTTGTGACAAATACGATTCGGTAGTAGTATGGGGGTCTCCCAGCTTCGGTACTGGTATTGCTATAGATACCACCGGCCCTTCAGCACCTATATTGGAAACTAAGATCTATTCTACTAAATACCAGTATCTGATCCGTAAGGATGAGTTTAAGGAATATGGCCTGCGTTCTGCAACTATGAAAGCTCTTTCGGTAGAAGTAACAGGCAATAAAGATGCTGCCTTTATATATGGCAACTTTACCGTCCGACTGGGATGTACCGATAAGACAGAACTGACCAAGACTGATGGCTTTGAGGAAGGGTTGGTAACCGTGTATACCAATGCTGCCGGCCAGACACTGCCCAATGGCTGGAATAAATTCAGCTTCGATCAAGCCTACAACTGGGATACGACCAAGAATCTAATTGTACAAATATGTTACAGTGATAACCCTGTGTTGGGTGGTCCTTGTACGGGTGTGGCCGATTATCCACCTATCATGAAGTTTATGCCTACCTCTTATATCTCCGGTATGGAGCTGAGGGCACAAAGCACGGCTACAAAAAGCGTATGTGATGTAAAATCAGCAGCAGCCATCAAAGAGTTTGCTACACGCCCTGTATTCCAGTTCGACTATTGTGAAGCACCTGGACTGCCTTTCCTGTATATGTGGACACCGGGCAATTACCTGTCGGACTCTACAATAAGGGAGCCACTGGCCTATGTACCACAAACCACCAACTATGCTATCCGCACTTACGGCCGCAATGGTTGTATCATAGCCGATACTTTGCAGGTATATGTGCCGGTACACGATTTCAGTGTATATCCCAGGGATACGGCCATCTGCTTTGGTGAGTCTTTCAAACTGGAAGTAAGGAAAGGTACCTACTACCAATGGTATGAATATGAGAACGGTGAATACAAACCCGCTATCGGTTCTGTAAGCTGCGATATGTGTGCTGACCCGATGGTGAGCCCTAAGAAGAACACGCACTATAAAATAATGGTAGGCGATGATGTCTTCTGCTATGATACGATAGATGCCTATGTGGAAGTACGCCCGCTGCCGCTGGTCAATATCCTGACACCGGATACGACCATTAAATACGGCCAGAGTGTACAGTTGCTGGTAAATGGTGCACGGTTGTATAACTGGTCACCGGTATCATCGCTGAACAATCCTAATATTTCTTACCCTGTAGCTACCCCAACGGAACCTACGATGTATGTGGTAACGGGCCTTGGCACCAATGGCTGCCGCGCGATGGATACGGTAAGGGTGAACCTGGATTACCGCGACAGGCTGCTGATACCAACTGCCTTCAGTCCGAATGGTGATGGTAAGAATGATATGTTCCGCATCCCGAACCTGACATTCCAGCGTGTGGTAGAGTTTAGGATCTTCAACCGTTGGGGCCAGGAGATCTTCAGTGGCGGCGATCCTAAGAAGGGCTGGGATGGTAACTGGAAAGGAGTACCACAAGAGATAGGCAGTTACCAGTATATGATACGAGTAGCCTACCCTGATGGCTATGTGGAAACCTACAAAGGTGATGTGACACTGCTGAGATAATACTAAAACGAATAAAATAATAATAAAGGCCCCATTATGGGGCCTTATTATTATCTATCAAATGTCTAAAACAATTTTTAAGATTTTCCCAACATAAAAGAAAAAATGGTTGTCTATACTAACAGCATTATCAAAAAAATAATAAATTTATACTTGTACTCTTAACTAGTGCCAAATTGTACCCGATGAAACCAAAAAAGTTACTTTTATTATTTCTGTTCCTCTTATCTGTTGCATTACGTCCCTTCGATGCACTAGCCGACCACTTTGCAGCAGGGGATATGTACCTGGTATATGTAGGAGAGGCCCCGGATGGATGTACCGGTACTACGAAATATACCTATATACTGTATTACGACATATATAAGCCTTGTGACAGTATGAATGGAGCTACTCTGCCGACATCGCTTTCAGTTTCTTACATGAGCGAAACAGCCGTTGCTGCAGGCCTTGCCGGGGCTACAGGTTCAGTAACTGTAAATTTGGTAAAACAAGATACTGTTGACCAGTTGTGTGAAGTATTCAAAAAAGAGAATTCCTGCTATTCTATAAGCATGAGTAAACCGAAAGGTTATGACCGTGTTATGCTGGCTAGCATACCTTTTGATCTGCCTTATGCTATGCCGGACTGGAAGTTTTACTGGCAGAGTTGCTGTACCTCCAATAACCTGAATAATGTGCCATGGTATGAGTGGATGTACATAGAAATAATGATCAATAACCAGGTAAAGTATAATAACAGTACACCCAAGTACATGATACCTCCTACGCCCTATATATGTGCTAATTTTCCCACTACCTTCCTGAACGGGCCTTTCGACCTGAATAATGACTCTATGCGTACTTATAATATTGTGCACTATACGCATTCAAGTCCTATAGTACCCCCTACGTGGCTGACCTTTACACCGCCTTATACTTTGCAAGACCCTATAGGCTCTTCAGCATCTAACCCTTTTCGTGTTGACTCACTTACCGGAGCTGCTACGTTTACACCTTTACTGCAAGGGCGCTATACTTTAGATTTTCAGACAGATGAATACGATCGTAAAACAGGTATCAGAACCGCCTATATAAGGAGATTGTGCGAAATAAATGTCTTTCCGTGCGATGTACCTCCACCGCAAGTAGATACGTTACCTTCTACTCTTACTATATCAGGTGGTACTCTTGTAAACGAAACGATTATTACCTGTCCTGGCAATAATCTCAAGTTTGAGATTAAAGGCAAGGCCAATGACAATAATAGTAAAATATACCTGGAAGCTTCAACCGCAACTATACCAGGCTCTGCATTTACCGTACCATCAACAGGCCCTAATGCTCAGGGTAGTACAGAACCAATAGGTACATTTACCTGGACACCGACTGTAAATGATTATGGTGACCACTCAATTACAATTGTTTCTAAAGACTCTACCTGCAGTGGTGTAGGAACGATGATCGTTCAGAAAAACTACACGGTAGTAAAAATAAAAGTGATCAAAGGTCTGGATGCTGGGCCTGATCAACCTGTGTGCAGAATCAACCCGGTAGATAAGCAACTGTATGTGTATGGTGCAGAAGATTTGTCAGGGGTGAAATGGGTGGATATCAGCGGTGGCCCTGCAAAAGGACTGAGCGCAGATGATATTGTTAACCCAATATCTTCGGTTAGGACAACTACAAGCTATGTGGTGTCTTCTCCTGACCTGGTGGATAACTGCCGTATCAGGGATACGATAACTGTTTATGAGGATAAAAGTAATGACATCGATATCTTCCCTGAAACCGACCGTTTTGTATTGTGCCGTCCTGATTATCTGCAGCTCGACCTGAAGGTAGAAGGTAAAGGCCCGGTAAATAATGTGCCTTGCGGCCCTAGTTCGGCGCCGGCAAGCGCTACATATGATTCGGTTTACATTTATGGAACACCGATATACGGTTTTGGCTTTGCATATGATACGGTAAGCAGTAATTCGCCCATGCTGTATAACGATGTTAAAACAGCAAAATATCAGTTCCTGATACCGAAAGAAGAGCTGATACAATACGGTTTGTACCCCGGTGCACTAAGAGCTATGCATTTTGAAACAGCACGTTTTACCGGTGATCCTACTTTTGAATATTCAAACTTCACTATATCGTTGAAGTGTACTGATAAGACAAGCCTTTCAGCCAGTGCAGGATTTGAAACAGGTATGATTCCCGTGTATACAGCCCCCGGTGCTACCAACTTTATTGATGGCTGGCATAAATTCACTTTCGATACCCCATATGACTGGGATAGAGAAAAGAACCTGATAGTTGAACTGTGTTACAGTAACAACCCAGCCGTAGTAGGTGCTTGTTTACCTGCTACAGGAGAGCCACCAATCATCAAGTATATGCCGACTACATATACATCATCATTGGCACTGAAACCTGCTAATGCAACAACTATTGGTGTTTGCGATGTAACAACGAATGCCAATATAAAAGAAGGCATCCAGCGTCCTGTAATAAGGTTTGATTATACAGATGCGGCTGCATTACCTTTCCAATATGCATGGGGCCCGGGCAATTACCTGTCGGACTCTACGATAAAAGAACCGCTGGCTTATGTACCTAAGTCCGTTACTTATACGGTGCAAACATCAGGCAGGTCTGGTTGTATTGTAGCTGATACGTTGCAGGTATATGTACCTGAGCATGATTTCAGTGTATATCCAAAGGATACAGCCATCTGCTTCGGTGAGTCTTTCAAGCTGGAAGTTAGGAAAGGTACCTACTACCAATGGTATGAGTATGAGAATGGTGAATACAAACCCGCTATCGGTTCTGTAAGCTGCGATGTATGTGCTGACCCGATGGTGAGCCCTAAGAAGAACACGCACTATAAAATAATGGTAGGCGATGATGTCTTCTGCTATGATACGATAGATGCCTATGTGGAAGTACGCCCGCTGCCGCTGGTCAATATCCTGACACCGGATACGACCATTAAATACGGCCAGAGTGTACAGTTGCTGGTAAATGGTGCACGGTTGTATAACTGGTCACCGGTATCATCGCTGAACAATCCTAATATTTCTTACCCTGTAGCTACCCCAACGGAACCTACGATGTATGTGGTAACGGGCCTTGGCACCAATGGCTGCCGCGCGATGGATACGGTAAGGGTGAACCTGGATTACCGCGACAGGCTGCTGATACCAACTGCCTTCAGTCCGAATGGTGATGGTAAGAATGATATGTTCCGCATCCCGAACCTGACATTCCAGCGTGTGGTAGAGTTTAGGATCTTCAACCGTTGGGGTCAGGAGATCTTCAGTGGTGGTGACCCTAAGAAGGGCTGGGATGGTAACTGGAAAGGTGTACCGCAGGAGATAGGCAGCTACCAGTATATGATACGTGTGGCTTACCCTGATGGCTATGTAGAAACCTACAAAGGTGATGTGACACTGCTGAGATAACAGACCATAACAAATAAGTATAAATGAATAAGCCACGGTAAGTACCGTGGCTTATTCATTTGGTATAAAAATCAGTTAAGAATGTTAACCGGTGTATTTAATTTCCTGGAAAGGGAAACGCCGCCATTTTTCATGACGACCCTGTGATTGTAGCTAAAGAGGGGACGTAGCAAAAAGGCAAAAGCATTCATCCACCAAAGGGTAGAGGAAACATTCCAATAGCATTTTACGTCCGTAATAGCTCCCTGTTGTTCAAAATGCCATTCACCACTACCGGTCAGTTCACCGGAAGCAATGCCTTTTAAAAGACAATTGTCTTTCCTTTCAGTAAGCAAAAGGTCGAACTTAAGGCTGTATAGCATAGGGCTTCGTAGCTTGTATGAACGAATACTACCAATGCCATTTTCATCGCCTTTAATAGTTTCCTTTACATGTACTACGTCTTTCCACCATTGTGGCCATTCTTCAGATAAATAGATGGCGTTCCAGACATCCTCTACAGGGGCTTGCACGCGCCAATGCGTTACGAATGAATAGGTAGGAGACATGTTTACAGGTGTTTACTATATAAAAATAAGGCAAAATGGGAATGCAGGTATGCAAATAATGGGGGGATTTGTTAACCGCCTGTTAACCGATTGCAAATCATGGGTTAACGAGGGCTTGAAATTTGTCTTGGGTGTTGCGGCGGTGCATCTTTGCATCATCAAACAACGAAACAATCTCAAACAAAAACAAACAACAAACAAAATGAAAAAAGTATTCGCAATCGCCGCCCTGATTTCTGCATCTTTCGCTGCTAACGCTCAAAACGCTTCATCTTCAGCTACCCAAACCGTAAACCTGAACCTGAGCAATGCTATTGAAATCACCTTCACTGGCAACAACAGCGCTACAGGTGCTGCCGTTAACCTGGCTTTCAATACAGTGAACGATTATGCTAACGGTGTTACTTCAAGCGAACAAGGCCTGAAAGTACGTTCTAATAAAAACTTTACAGTAGCGGTAAAAACAAACGCTGCCAACTTTACTTATACCGGTACTACCTCTCCTGCACCTGTAATGCCTATCGCCGGTGTGCTGGGTGTAATGGTGTCTGCTAACGGTACAGGTGGTACCATTGCTACTCCATATTCTGCTACTACCTATGCCGACCTGAGCAGCACAGCTAAAAACCTGATAACAAATGGTAGCAAAGGTGGCAACCAGACTTTCGCGGTGAAGTACGAAGCAACTCCGGGTTTTGCTTATCCTGCAGGTACCTACACAGTAGATGTAGTGTACACAGCTACGCAACAATAAGAACTTGGTTTGTTTATAGGTGAATGAAAAGAAAAGCGGCCCCGTAAGGCCGCTTTTTGTTATGAAAGATATTTGCCAACAATAGGTACGCGCCGCCCTATGCCAAAGGCTTTCGGCGATACCCGTATAATAGGGCAAAACTGGTTGCGTTTATATTCATTGGTATTTACCAGTTTCAGAATGCGTGCAACAAGCGCTTCATCGTTGCCCAGCGCTATAATTTCTTTTGGCCCCTGTCGGCGCTCTATATATTGATATAATATCGGGTCGAGCTCGCTGTATTCCGGCAGGCTGTCACTATCTTTCTGGTCGGGTCGCAATTCTGCAGATGGGGCTTTGTTAATGATATGGAGCGGTATGATCTCAGCATTGCGGTTAATGTAACGCGCCAGTGCATACACTTGTAACTTATAAAGGTCTCCCAACACACCTAATCCGCCGGCCATATCGCCATATAAAGTGCCGTACCCCGTGGCCAGTTCGCTCTTGTTAGATGTATTTAAGAGGATGGAACCAAATTTATTGGACATAGCCATTACCAATGCCCCGCGAATGCGCGATTGCAGGTTCTCTTCTGCTACATTGAAAGGCATATTGTGGAAAACGGGTTTCAGTGCATGCAGGTAGCTATCGAATATCTCTTTGATGGGTAGTATATCGTATTGGCTTTTCAGGTTGCGCGAAAGCTTTTCGGCATCGCTAACAGAGTGGCCTGTAGAATATTGAGAAGGCATCAGTAATGCGCGTACATTATCCGGCCCTAAAGCCTCACAAGCCAATGCTAACACCACAGCACTATCTATACCGCCTGAGGATGCTACAATGGCTTTGCTAAAGCCCATTTTAGTGAAATAATCGCGAATGCCTAGTATCAGTGCCTGGTGTATCTCATCAATATCTTCTTCGGGGTCAAACTCATCCGGCAGCAATTCCACAATGGGCAGTTGTGCTGCGGTTTTTATAACAGGCTCTAAAAAGCCCTTTTCTTCATGTAATGTAACCGCATGCAGTGCTTCTTCAAAATAAGGAAGCTCTGCAATAAGGTTTTGATGTGCATCCAATACCAATGAACCGCCATCAAAAACGATCTCTGTTTGAGAGCCTACTGTATTGCAATAAATGATAGGGAGTTTATATTTAGCTACATTCTGTTTCACCATGCTGATGCGGCCTTCGGCATGCAGGTAATCGAACGGCGACGCGCTGACATTTATCATGATATCCGGCTTTTGCAATATCAGCTTATCCATCGGGCTATGCCTATACAATGGGTTGTCGCTGATGTTCCAGATATCTTCGCATACCGTTAGTGCTATACGCTTGCCTTTAAATTCTATTACATTCCATTCGGAAGCCGGCTCAAAATAGCGGTACTCATCAAATATATCGTAGTTAGGCAATAGTGTTTTGTGGGCTACGCCTATTACCTGTTCGTTGTAAAGCAAGTAAGCGCTATTGAAAAGGTCTTTGCCTTCAGGTACCGGATTGCGCGATGGTGCACCTACTATCACACCGATAACATCGGCTTCTTTACGAATGGCATCAATGGCTTTTTCGCATTGCTCTATAAAATCGTTGAACTCCAGGAAATCGCGTGGGGGGTAGCCACATACCGCCAGTTCTGAAAATACGATGAGGTCACCGCCCTTCATTTTAGCCTCTCTTATAGCTTGTATGATCTTGGCGGTATTGGCTTCAAAATTGCCTATATGATAGTTCTGCTGTGCAATGAAAATCTTCATACAATATCAAAAGTAAGGCGTAGATGGTTAAGCTGTTGTATTGATAATCATAAAAAAACATGCCCGCACAGTAAATACTGTACGGGCGCTTTGTTTGGTTAAATGAAAACGTTAAAAGAACATGCCTAAACGTAAGGCTATATTATTGAGGCGGACATTACCATCACTAAAACGGCCTTTATAATCAAGGTCCAGCTCTTTAGGATTGGTAACATCGGGCACAAAGCCATTGTTAAAAAACAAGCCGGTATAGATGCTCATTTTATCCGTCACC
>JANLJF010000139.1 GCA_029255605.1 Azovibrio restrictus | reverse complement strand
AGGTTCCAACAGAAAAGTGGCTTTTTGTTACAAAATAAACTTTCCAGTGATGTACGCGATTTTCAAAAAGCAGCATCTTTCTTGTCCCATCGCAAGCGTTAAGCAATAGCACACAGCCTATTAGCAGTGCGGCAAAAAGTATGAATTTCAAGCTCATTTTAATAATGGTTTACCTGCTTTGATATAGGCTATGGCGCTATTTGCCCCTGCTTCATTGAGCACGGTATCACCATCCTCGTTGGTAATACATATAGTGGGTAAGAACAGCTCTTCAATATCATGTGTAGCGGGTTGCTGAAGCCATTCGTTCCCTGTTTTGCAATAAATGTTCATGCCCATCCGGCTAATGAGTGCACCAACTCTTCCGCATTGACGGATGAAAACCGGCATAGTATCCGCGAGTATTACCTGTGCATCGATACTTCCATTGATGTACAATTCACCCTGATTGTATTTCGTCCATAACACATCAGTCGTTACATTTCCGCCTATGTAGTGCCTGTTCCCGAGGAGGTGAATGCAGGGGCAATGTACCTCACCATGCACGATAAGGGCTGGGGAACTACTGGTATCAAAGGCCAATATATGGGATTGCACTTGCAGGCTTCCCGTGAAGATAAAACCTAATACAATTATATCATCCCGATCGGGTATCTTGTAACCCAGCTCCAGCTTCCCGATTGTTATATTTTCTTCGGTTAATAAAAAATATGCATTTTCATGGAAGATTGGAAAGCGCTGATCGTCCCATGGGTCATCTAATTTGCTTTCAATATCCGGCAGGTCAGTGAGGGCAGGCATATATGCTTTGGCTTGTCCGCGGGTAATAACCTGGAAAGAAATACCTTTGTAGCTAACAGTGGATAAAGGTGGCGGTTCTTCCTGCTGCAGCGTCTCCCGGTCTGCCGCTTCTTTGCTCATGAGTTCATCTATCCACGCCTGTGCCTTGATCATTTCTTTCCGCAATTCGGCTGTCCAGGGCGACAGGTTTTCCAGCGCATATCGAAGGTTATTTATTGCCTCTTTCCGGATCGTATCGGACACAACAACATTGGCTGCAATAGCACGCATGGTATCGAGGTAAAGGGCTTGTCGTGGATCGTTACTATCCTGCAAGAGTATGTCTAATAGATGAATGGTGTACAAGGTGGGTTTCCGCTGCAGGGAATGTAAAAGCTGTTTTTCATATATACCGCCGTCAAATGCTTCCAGAAACTGCCCTATCGGGCCAGGGCCGCCATAATCGATATCGGGGCTGCGTTCAATGCACCGAAACAGGGGTTCAATGGCTTCGCCGGCATCGCCGAGCGTTTCGAGTTCCATACACAGTTCGTGAGCCTTGTCTATGAAATCATATTTATTACCTGATCGTTGGGTCATCTGGATATGCTCCTCTAGTCGTCGAACGATTAATTGGATCGATTTATTCATGTTTTGTGGATTAGTTTTTTATTCTAATCTTCATCAGACAGCAGACGGCCCGGCGTTCTACCGTCTAAATGGAATACTGTTCCTGACACGATCAGTTTCTGCCCTTTTTCATTCCAGCCGGGACTGGTACCCGCTGCATGGATTTTCTCAGGCATGCCGACATACATCAGCTCGCAACCGTCGCAGCCTCCACCGATAATGCTATCTTTATTTGCTGATTTTGATTGGTCTGTCCGTTGCAGCCAAGAAATAGCATGGATAATAACAGCAGTTTTACGTACGCTAATTTTTTCATGATCTT
>JANLJF010000138.1 GCA_029255605.1 Azovibrio restrictus | reverse complement strand
TGGTTCTTTCTCAAAAATGGTTGTTTCCATATGTCTCTATTTTAAAAGCACTTTTAATTACAAAGTATTGTGAGCAAAATAATTTATTTCGTGTTTTTGATGATTGCCTCATGGGCGTTCAGGTGATTTCTAAACGCTGTTTCGCCTGCTTTTGTTATGGTATATGTGGTATTTGTTTTTCGCCCGATAAATCCTTTCTGCACTTTGATATAGCCGTTTTCTTCCAACGATTTAAGGTGTGATGCCAGGTTACCATCTGTCACATCAATCAACGCTTTCAGATCATTAAAGTTTAATGATTCATTCACCATCAGGGCGCTCATAATACCTATGCGCACCCTGCTGTCAAACAGCTTATTCAATTGTTCTATCGGGTTCCTCATGCCTTGCCTTTTATCGCCTGTCTGTCATATTTATTCCACATAATAACGCCGTACAAGATATGTAAAACCCCAAAACCTAAGGTCCATAATAGCAACCCATATCCTTGCAGGAAAAGGCAAAGGATACCCAATGCTATTTCAAAAAAACCCAGATACCGGATGTCAGATAAGGTATGCTTGCTACCATTCATCAATGCCAGCCCGTAAAACACCAGGCAGATAGCCGGTATATATGCTTCAAGACCGCGATACAGGAATACAAAAGCAAATATGCCACCTATGGCCAAAGGCACCGCCAGCTCAAATACCATACGCCTCGATGCCGGGCTCCATAAAGTAGCACCAGCTTTGCGGGCCTTTCTCATAGTGAAGAAAAGACCACCAGCTAAGGCGACTATCAACACTACCATAGCAAGCATAGCAAAGCGAAAGACATAAGCTCTGTAGTCACCATTAGTTTCACCTATAGGGATGCTGTTACTATACTCATAAAAAAAGCCTTCCGGCGCCTGCTGCAGCCACTGCCTGGCTATTGCCGCACCTACCAGAGCCGTACACCCCGCCCATACCCCACTCCAGCCGCTAAGGCTCAGAAACCGGGCAGAACGCTCCATAATGCTATGAATATCCTGCAATGTCTTTATCGGATTGGCTGTATCTTCGTGATGCATATAAAGCACTTTGAAATACAAAGTAAAGGTATAATATTTATATCTGCAATAACAGTTTCCTTAAAATTATTATAAAGGCTTTCACGTAATTTTATAGTACTAAAATCCGCTGTTATGAAGTACTTACTCATTATCATTGCCAGCACAATTAGCATATCTGCTGTTGCTCAAAACCAGAACATAGACCTGAGCAAAGACCCCGGTAAAGTGCCTGTAACTACTAATAAATCGAACGCACAGTTGTTACGCGAATCAAGGCAGCCGGCCAATACACCTGCAATAGACAGCAACCTTCAGGATAAATACAAGCTGAATAATAACACCACCACCGACATGAAAAATTCCAGCATGTTCCTGAACGAAGATGGCCAACGCAACCACACGCAGCAGCAACAGATAAACCTGGGTAATGGTGGTACCAAGGCTACGAATACGATTCATTATGACAATGCCGGGCGGGTGCAAGGTAGTGGTACCAGCATACAATTCGGAAATAAAAAGAATTAGCCCAACGCATTATAGCACAACTTTTTACATCGATCAACAAACCCGCTTAGCATAATATTATACGCTGCGGGCACAGTGTTTTAGCTATGTAACCGAATTCAATAAAAGTATTGTTAACCCTAAAAAATTCGGTTATGGAAAATACAGCAAAAAAACACGGTAAAGTGCTGAGCTTTACCCCGATAGTCCTGTTTACACTGTGGACCGTCTACTATACGATCATCAATATTAATACGTCCTTCCCTGCACGTTTTGAAGACCATATTGCCATAATGACCAATACAATTGCCAATTATAATTTGCTGTTTATCCTCCTGGCAATTATATGTACCATTACGGCAGGCATACTGCTCTATTTCACAGTGCATATAGCACGGCTGAAACATATGACCGCCGGCGAAAAAATAGCATGGATGGTATTTATGGTTTGCTTCGGAGCATTTTCATTTCCTGTATTCTGGTATTTTGAGTTGCGCAACGAACCACAAAACATAGACGTATATACCAGCATAGCATAATAATATCACTCCACATAGAATGAAAATAGCCTGCGAAATGCAGGCTATTTTTGGTTATGGCTGTATCATGACAAATGTAACTTGAAGCATTTGCAGTAGTTGTTTAACTTAACGACAATAAACTATCGCTAATGCCCGACACTGAAGAAAAGCTCAATTATGTAGAACTACCACAACCAAATACATTACTGACTATTCAGCATCTGGATTATAAAAACCCTTACGACTATAGCAAGATGCACCGTCACGATTATTTTGAAGTAATGTTTATAAAACAAGGCGGTGGTTCACAAATAATAGATTTCAACACCTACCAACTGCAAGCGAATGATATATACATCATTTATCCCGGGCAGATGCACCTGATGGATAGGCGCGATGCCAATGGATTGGTAATACAATTCCGTAAAAACATTTTTGAGTACATACATGCTATCAAACATTACCACCTCTATCATACCAATGCATTAGTAACCGGTGATATTGCCGCATTCGATCATTTATTTGACATTACAGCACGAATGCAAGCACTACTGCAACAAAAAGATAAACTATCGCAGATTGCATTACATAAAGCATACAGCTATTTGCAAATAGTGCTGCTCTCTGTTGTTGAGCTAAATGAAAAGGCACAAGTAAATGCTACAGGGCAACCATTGCTAAGTGAATACATCTCACTCATCACCCATCACATCAACACCAAAAAGAAAGTAGCGGGGTATGCAATGCTACTGGGTTGCACGCCTGAAAAACTAAATGACACCTGCAAGAAGGCATTGGGCAAAACAGCATTGCAACTGATACACGAAGAACTATTGCTGGAAATACGCCGCCTGCTTTTATTAAATGAACTATCGCTAAAAGAAATTTCTTTTCAATTAAACTTCGATAGCCAATCCAACTTCAGCACATTCATCAAAACCCATACAAGCCTTACCCCAAAAGAATTGCAAGCTGCCGTACTGGAAATTTATAATTAATTCAGGCTTTTTAATAAAAGCTATATAAGCAGTTTCCCATATCTTTATTGTAGGTACATTAAAACCAAAGTATAGATATGAAACGCGCAATTTTACTTTTTACCGCCTTTTCCGGCGTTCTTTACCTTTCACTAACCAGTTATAGTTCCGGGCCGGCATCACAGGGCATCGGCCATGTTGCAGCCAGCGGTTGTGGTGGTGGCGGCTGTCACGGTTCTGCTACTGCCAATACTGTAGTAGGCATAGCTGTAATGGATGGCAGCACACCGGTAACCGGCAGCTACAACCCCGGCAAAACCTACAGAATAACTGTAACCGGCACCAACAGCACACATAGCTTATACGGCTATCAATTCTCCGCACGCACATCTGCCAATGGTACTGCAGGTACTTACCTCAACATACCAAGTGGTTCTAAACAATCGAACGCATCTTCTGCATTGAAAGTGATAGAGCATAGTGCTCCTATTTCAGCAGCAAGTGGTTTATCGGTATCATTCGACTGGACAGCACCGGCAACCGGCACCGGCAATGTAACACTGGCATTAAGTGTAAATGCGGTGAACGGCAATGGCAATACCAGCGGCGATGAGTTTAACACTGTAACAACAACCTTAAGCGAGTCTTCTACATCAGTAGGTACAGTTGCAAAACTGGCTGCCGCTGTATATCCTAATCCAGCTACAGAGCAAATAACTGTAAAACTGAATAGCAGCAATAAAAACACATTGGTACATGTATATGATATGATGGGCCGTATGATACAGGCAGAAAGCACCAGCGCCAACAGCATCCGCATCAATACTGCTGCCTATGCAAAAGGTATGTACACCCTGCAGGTAATTCAAAACGATCAAAAACAGATAGTACCATTTGCAGTGCAATAATATAATGCTCCTGATACTTTGAAAGCAGCCTTTATGGCTGCTTTTTTATTATATATTTTTCTTAATTTCAGGCTGGTAACAAAAAACACCTTATATGAAAAGGATATTCATAGCCCTCATCAGCTTTGCCACACTCTGTTCTTTCAATGAAGACAAACAAGTAAAACTGATAATCGATGCGGGACATGGTGGCAGCGATGCCGGTGCCGTTAGCGCAGCAGGCGATAAGGAAAGCGATCTCTCCCTGCAGTTTGCTACAGCCCTTTATACGCAGGCGAAGCTGAAAAACATAGAAGCCGTACTTACCCGTTCATCAGATGAATACCGCACGCTGACAGAACGCGCCCATACACAAACCGATGCTGATGCAAAGACCTTTTTTGTATCCTTTCATATGAATACCGAAAGCAGCCATCAAAAGCGTGGCGGTGAAGTGATTTATAGCGGCACGAGTGCAAACAGTGTTGCCTCAAAGACATTGGCTGAAAAGATAACAGCAGCCCTGAATAGACTCAATAATGTGCCTACTGTGCTAACAGATAAAAACCTGGTAGTACTGAAAGATAATGCAGTACCTGCTATTGTAGTAAGTCCCGGCTACATCAGCAATGAGCAAGACCTGCGCAAGCTGAAAGACCCCGGCATTCAGAAAGAGCTGGCTATGCTGATAGTAAAAGCCATACAGGAATAAAAGAGTACACCTCGTGATAAATAGAAATAGCCGCCCTTGGGCGGCTATTTCTATTATGTGTAATGTTTATTTTGTTATACCAGCATGGTTACCGGGTTTTCCAGGTGGGCTTTCAGCGTTTGCAGGAAGCGGGCACCTACGGCACCATCTACTACCCTGTGGTCGCAACTAAGGGTTAGTTTCAGCAACTGACGAATAACAACCTGGTTGTCTTCCACAACAGGTGTAGGCACTATTTTACCTACCGCCAGTATGCAGCTATCAGGTGGGTTGATGATGGCTGTAAACTCATCTATATCCATCATACCGAGGTTAGATATAGTAAAGGTATTGCCTGTAAATTCCTGTGGTTGCAGCTTTTTAGCTTTTGCTTTATCTGCCAGCTCTTTAGCTTCTACCGCTATTTGCGATAGTGATTTCTGATCGGCAAACTTTACTACAGGTACTATCAGGCCATCTTCAATAGCTACTGCTGTGCCTACGTGTATGTGCTCGTTCTGACGGATGAAATCGCCCATCCATGAACTGTTTACTTCCGGATGCTTGCGCAGTGTCATAGCGCAGGCTTTTATGATCAGGTCGTTGAAAGATACTTTGGCCGGCGATACATCGTTAATAGCCTTGCGTGCTTCTATGGCTTTATCCATAGTTACCGTCATACGCAGGTAGAAGTGCGGCGCTGTAAACTTACTGTCTGACAGGCGTTGTGCTATCACCTTACGCATTTGCGAAAGCGGTTTATCTGTATGCCCTTCTGTACCCGGCGTAAAGGTAGCTACTGCAGCAGCGGGTGCGCCTGCTTTGGCAGGAGCGGCCTGTGCAGCTTGCTGAGAAGGCTGGTAGTTATCAATATCCCTTTTGATGATGCGGCCGTTATCGCCGCTACCCTTCACGTTGTGTATATCTATACCTTTATCTTCTGCCAACTTTTTAGCTAGCGGAGATGCTTTTACACGCTCATCGCTTGAAGTAGCAGGTGCTGCTTGTGTTGCAGGCTGTTGGGCTTGTGTAGCAGGTTGTGCAGGTACATTACCTTCATTGGCATTACCGGTAGCGGCGCCACCTGTAGCAGGCGGTGCTTCATTCAGGTATGCTGTAATATCCGTACCTTCTTTACCCACAATGGCTATGATGTCATTCACCTTAGCAGCCTCACCTTCTTTCACGCCCACATACAGCAGCGTACCATCCGCATAAGGCATCACTTCCATCGTAGCCTTATCGGTTTCTACTTCTGCCATCACATCATCACTCTTTATCTTGTCACCCACTTTCTTGTGCCACGCTACTATCTTGCCTTCTTTCATCGTATCGCTAAGCAGTGGCATACGTACTACCGTAGCATCACCGGGCTTAGGTGCCGGTGCGGCTTTTGCAGGCTCGGCAGCAGGTGCTGCGGCTGCCTGCTCAGCAGGTTGTGCAGGCGCTTCTTTAGCTGGTTCAGCGGCTGGTTTATTGCCTTCACCTGCCAGTATGCTTTTATAGTCTTCGCCTTCTTTACCTATGATGGCGATAATATCATTTACTTTTGCGGCTTTTCCTTTTTCTACACCTATATACAGCAGTGTGCCATCTACATACGGCATTACTTCCATGGTTGCCTTATCGGTTTCCACTTCTGCTATTACATCATCGCTTTTAACCTTGTCACCTACTTTTTTGTGCCATTCCGCTATCACCCCTTCTTTCATCGTATCACTCAGCAGCGGCATACGTATCGCTTCGGCCATAAGTCTTGTCTATTGGTTTTTGAGTGTCAAAAGTAACACAATTGATTGATTTGTTTGCGTGTCGTTCCCCCTAGTTATCGGATAGGGAAAACTATCATATTCTTAGTACTCAACCTGCAGGTTGAGGGCATCTTTAAGGCTGCCGAGGTGCGGGTTTTTCTGCACCATAGCGTCAAATATCTCCTGCTTGCTCAGCACGGTTGTTTGTTGCTGCGCAGCTACCGCACTATCCTCCACTATTTTGGTGGTAATACGTATCATCACCCCGCTGGCCTTCCTGAAGTAGTCTATCAGCGTGTTGCGGTAGTCCATAGCATAGGTATTGGTCAGGTCGGTAGGGCAAATGATGCGTATCTCATCGGGCGGAAGCACCTCGAGCTTCATTTGCAGCAGTTGTGCATATAGCATGCTTTTGTTCTGCCCACGTACCATTTCTCTATGCTCTTCCCATATGCGGGCTACCATTTCGTCCGTCAGTTCTGCTTTTTCCTGCTCAGCAACATTGTCAATATCGGCAAGGGCTGCATCCAGGTCCATCAGGTTTTTGCTGATGCGGTGCTTTACGGGAGCACCATCGGTAGTCACGGGTGTTTTAGGCTCATACTTAGGCAGTTCCCGGCGTGGTGGCTGCGGCACAGATGATGCACCCTGTGGCTGTACCTGCGGCGTTGACACTACGGGCTCAGTGGTCACAGGTGGCTGTACCGCTTCATTTACCGGTGGCGTATATGCCGGAGCAGCGGCAGGCGCAGGTTGTACCGGCTGCGGTTGCGGCACCGGCGGGGTTGCCATAACAGGCGACTGCACAGGTGCCGGCGGCTGGAAACCTACGTTACTAGTGTTTTTTTTTACGTCATCAGCCGTAGCCGATGTTGCCTGTAGCAGGTAACAAAGCCTTATAAAGCACATTTCTATGTGCAGGCGTTTGTTAGTGGCGTTTTTATAATTCAGCTCACTTTCGTTCACCACATTTAAAGCAGAGATAATGAACGATGGCGGTGCCTGGTTGGCTTTTTCGTGAAATACCGGCTTGTGGTCATTAGGCACATCCAGCAGTTTGGCCATGCGTGGGTCTTTGCAAAGCAATAGATTGCGCAGGTGTTCTGCCATGCCTTCCAGTATCACATCGCCCTCAAAGCCACGCTCCAAGGCATTATCCAACTGCAGCAGTGTACTGCTTACATCCTGACTAAGTATATGGTCGGTCAGTTTGAAATAATAGTCGGCATCGAGCAGGTTGAGGTGCTCCATGGTGCTGCTGTAGGTAAGCATGCCATTGGTAAAGCTCACAATTCTGTCGAGCATACTCAACGCATCGCGCATACAGCCTTCGCTCTTCTGCGCTATCACGTGCAGGGCTGCTTCCTGGGCTATAATCCCCTCTTTGGTAGCAATACCATGCAGGTGCGATGTGATATCGTGTGTAGTAATGCGCTTGAAATCGAATATCTGGCAGCGGCTGAGGATGGTAGGCAGTATCTTATGCTTTTCAGTAGTTGCCAGTATGAAGATGGCATATGGCGGCGGCTCTTCCAGCGTTTTCAGGAACGCATTGAAGGCAGCGGCGCTCAACATATGCACCTCGTCTATTATATATATCTTATACTTTCCGCTTTGTGGTGCAAAACGTACCTGGTCGGTCAGGTTACGGATGTCATCAACCGAGTTGTTGCTGGCAGCATCCAGCTCGAAGACATTGAAAGATGTGTTGTTTTTAAAGCTCTGGCAGGTATTACATACGCCACAGGCCTCCACATCGGCCGTTGGGTTCTCGCAGTTGATGGTTTTGGCAAGGATACGGGCGCAGGTGGTTTTACCTACCCCACGCGGACCACAAAACAGGTATGCATGCGCCAGGTGCTGATGGCGGATGGCATTCTTTAAAGTGGTGGTGATATGTTCTTGCCCAACAACGGTATCAAACGTTTGGGGGCGGTACTTACGGGCCGAAACTATATAATTCTCTGACATCTCTTAAGCCAAAAATAACGAGTAATCGGGCAAAGAAAAAAACTGTTTTAGACGCATGTGAATTACATTAATAAAACTGTTAATTACTTACCCTACACTACCCCATTTTGTTTCTTTTTGTTTCCGGTTTTTTGGAACATTTTATAGAAACAATCTAACCGATTGATTTACATGCTTATTCTTTTTCACTTGTTTCTTCGGAAACCCATTTTTTAGCCGCATCCATTTCCGCCACAGAAAACCCATGGGCTTGGCCGGGCACCATGTAACTAAACCCATCGGTAAAAGAGCGCACAGCCGGTTTATCTGTCACCACTGCAATTTTCGTCCACTTGGTGAAGTACTTTAGTCCAACCTGAGCGTCTTTATACCAGGCGCCAATATCCCACTTCAGCAGGTCGGTATCGAGGTGCAGCAGGTAGTGTATCTTATCGATTTCAGCCACCAGTTTATCTATAGCAGGTATCAGGACGGTTTCGAGGTCTTCTTTTGTTATTTCTCCTGTGGCATGCACACCTACCACATGCGATGGCAGGCCTTGTATCATTTGCAGCATAATCGTTTTTTAGGGTGTAAGGTTTAAAATCTATGCCAGCAGATTTATATAGCAAATATACAACAAAATATCCTATTCACCCTTTATGCCATTCCAGAATACATCGAACGAAGCTTCAATAGCCTTTTTACGTTTTGATGGATTGGCGGCAATATAGCGCACGGTACCTGTCAGGAAACCATCTAATATGGAATGAAACAGATCGATAGGAATACTAGCGATCTCGCCGTTCTTCATACCGTCTTTTATAGACTGCATGGCAAATGATGATGTAGATTCCACCTCTTCGCGCGTAAGATTAGTAATGAAGGGCGATGCGCTGAACATGTGCATAAAACGAAAATTCTCCGAATTATCGAGCGCCCATGCCGCTACTTCCGTCCACAGGTGCTTCAGCTTATCGCGGGTAGCTGCCCCTTGGGGGAAGCCTTCCTTCAACGACTCTGCCATACGCTGCTTCGCCTCTTTATATATGGTATTTATCAATTCATCCTTCGTAGCAAAGTAGATGAATAAAGTACCCGTAGCCACGCCGGCCTCTTTACTGATATTGGCTGTGGATGTATTCTGAAAACCACGCTCTACAAACAGGCGGGTGGCGGCATTCAATATTTTTTGTCTCTTGTCCATAGGTTTAAAAATTCCACCATTGTTCTGAAGGATAGCTGGCATCCATTACGATACGCTCGCCCAATTTTGGCGTAGTGATATGCACACCTTGTTCAGTTGCACTTTTCGTTACCCGGATGATGGGATCATTCCAGGGGTGTACGGAAAGCGTGAACTTACCCCAATGTACCGGGAAAAGTACTTTTCCTTTCAGGTCGATAGCTGCCTGCACGGTTTGTTCGGGCATCATATGTATCTGAGGCCAGTTGGCATCATACTGCCCATTTTCCAGTATCACCACATCGAACGAGCCATATTTGTTACCTATCTCTTTGAAGTGAGGACCATAACCGGAATCGCCGCCGATGTATATACGGTGTGCCCCGGTTTGCAGCACAAAGGAAGCCCACAGGGTTTTATTACGCACAAGGCCGCGTCCTGAGAAGTGGCGTGCAGGTGTGGCTGCAAGGTTCATACCATTGGTCATGGTCGTTTCCTGCCACCAGTCCAGCTCGGTAATATGCCTGACAGGTACGCCCCAATATTCGAGGTGCGCCCCTACACCTAATGGCACATAGAAAGCACCAACTTTATCTTTCAATTGAGTGATGGTATTATAATCGAGGTGATCGTAATGGTCGTGAGAAATAACGATAGCATCGATATGCGGCAGGGAGGCAACATTGAAAACCTCCGTACCGGGATAGGCCGCGGGGCCCATCCATTGCGCAAAAGAGGCGCGCTTGCTAAAAACAGGGTCGACCAGGATATTGTACGTGCCTATTTGTATGAGATAAGATGAGTGGCCGAACCAGGTTATGACCGGCTTATCGGCACCTGCTACTGTAGTATCGAAGGGCAGGTACGGCAATGCTTTAGAAGGTGTACGGCGTGCATCTTTTTTCAGTGAACGTTTTATCACCTCAATGTAAGACGCCCCCTCTGCCAGTGTTACGGTGTGCAGGAGATTGGCAAAGCTGCCGCTTTTATAGTTGGGCGACTGTTCTATTTTCTTCAATCGTTTGCCGGAAGGATTCTTTCCGAAGGATACCTGTTGCATAAAAATGTAAATAGCGGTTGTTAATACCAGTAATACAATGATGGTGACTTTTAGTACTTTTTTGAGTATTCGTAGTATCATAAACAAAATTGACTAATCAGTCATTTATGCAAATGTATGGCATGCACATATATGAAAATGTTAAGGCCCTAAAAAAAACTCATTACATGTAAAAAATAATTCAACTATCTTTAAGGAACACCTCCCATTTATGAAACTGAAATACCTTGCCCTCCTTCTTTTCATTGTGGCCGTAAGCGGGCCAGCCGTTGCACAACGTGGCGGTTACAGAAGTGCCATGCAGGATTATTACCTGGCAAATTCTGTAAACGATAAACGCTTTTTACAGCGTATGGCAGTGAGCGTTGGGCTGCAAATGATAAGCGGTAAAGCCGATATTGCATTCAATGGATTTGCCGATTCGGGCGGATATAGAGCCGATAGCTTTAAAGCGGATATAAAAGCAAAGCAATCATTTGCTGTACATATAGGCAGTTACTTTCCCCTGCTGATAGTGAGCGATAACAGCATGCTGGTGTTTAATATGGAACTGATGGCAAGCGTAAGTAAACTGACCTATGACAGTATAACCATAACGCCGGGTGCAAAATTTTCAATACCCTTCCAAACCTATCGTGCAGGCATGCCTTTAAGTATTGAGTACAGGATGGGAGGTGATGCGCGGCTGAATAAAAACTACAAAACCTGCTTTGGTATTGGGGCGGGTATCAACCCGGGCATTCTCTACTCTACCGATTATAACCGGAACCCACCATTGAAAATAACACCCTTCGTAAAGGCAGAAGCGGGCTTTTTTGCAGGGCTTGCCTTCAAGCTGCGCGTGATAGCTTATTTCGGTGAAACAGAATATGATTATTCAGAAAACTACAATAAAGTGCGTGGGCTGGATAACCTGGTACGTACGGAAATACGGGGTAATTACGGTTACTCCGCGTCGCTGGTCATCATGCCCTTCTCTTATATGTGGTCAAAATAAAGTTGCCTGCAACGGCGTGCAGGCAACAACATCTTAAGCTTTCTTCGGTAGCATTACAGGCTGCCTGCGCAATATGCGATATAACCATACACCCGCTACTGCCATCAACCATAAAGGCCATAGCTGAAATGCAAACAGTACCAGGCCACGCAGTAAATTCAACCCTTTTCCACCAGCTACCTGCAATTCTGTACCAAAAGGTGTGCGGGTAGCATATGCCGGATTGATAACTGTTTGCACATCTACCATCTCTGGCTGCACAAAGGCCACAGTTATCGTAGCATAGTCTGCTTCATCCAGCAGTTGCAGGTTCTGCACGCGGCGGTTTACTACCGCTTCATCACGGGCATCCTTCTGTGCAATGGCTTCAGGTGTAGATGCCAGTACAGACGCTTCTTTTCCCTTAGCAGGTTGTTGCTGTTCCGCCTTTTCATTCTTCAATGCGTTTGACAAGTAGGTGTATGTAAGGTCTTGCTGCGATATGGTACGGCTTTCTGTAAACTGTGCCATAGCGCCCAGTTGCTGCATCACGGTATCTGCATATTCTGCCGGTACTTTCAAAACCAGTTGCGCCGTGGGTGTATAAACCTGTGTGCGTTTTAAAGAGTCAGACGTGTAAGGCATATTTTTAACCGACGTCACACTGTTGTGTATCTGGCTTTTCACTACCATACCATGTGCGGCAGCTACCAGTTTTTCGGCCTGCATGGTAGCGTGTACCACATTGGCTACACGATACTGCATATCTGCCGTCCGGAGTATTTTTCGCGAGCCTGCATGGAGGCCGGAAAGGTCTGCCAGTTGTGTAGAGTCTGCTGTGGCAAGATAAGACTCCATAGTGTCTTTACTATTGCAGGATGCAATGGCCAATACAATGGCGATGACAAGAAAATGACGGATGTGCATGGGAATATATTTTGGTTATACCTGTTTATGCCTCAAACACAAAAAGGTAACACTACACATCCTGTTAAAGATTTTGTAAAGCTATGAGGGGGGGAAGACACTTCTTTGTGAGCAATAAAGTATATGCAAGTGCTTTATCTATGCCAGTACATCCGCAGCGTTATTGATACTTGCTAAGATGTCTTTTACTAAGTGATAATATCTATGGCAAAAAAAATCCGCCCGAAGGCGGACTCTATGATTAGTTATTATCGTTGTTATTATTGTTATAACCTCCGCTGTTGTATCCGCGGTTATTATCGCGGTTGTAGTTGCCGCCATCACGGTTGTAACCACCCCTGTCGCGATTATAGCCGCCATCGCGGTTGTAACCTCCTTCACGGTTATATCCACCTTCGCGATTACCGCCTTCACGATTGTAACCGCCACCACCTTCACGGTTGAAACCACCGCCACGGTTGCCACCATCACGATTGTAACCACCGCCGCCACCGCGATTGAAACCGCCGCCGCCGCCACGGTTAAAACCACCACCGCCACCGCGGTTGAAGCCACCACCGCCGCCGCGGTTGAAACCGCCGCCGCCACGATTAAAACCACCGCCGCCACCAGGGCCTGCTTTAGGTTTTGCTTCTTTTACTGATATGATCTGGCCTTCAAAAAACGTCATATCCAGATTATCAATCGCATCAAATGCTGTGTACCTATCTGCCATCTCAACAAAGCCAAAACCGCGCGACATGCCGGTTTCATTGTCTTTCACTATCTTAAGCGATACTATTTCACCAAATTCAGAGAATATCTTTTCTAAGGATTGCTCGGTGGTCTCGGGGTTTAGATTACCTACAAATAAATTCATAAAAATGTTTGAGACTACAAATATAATAAGTTCATAGTAAGGCAGTAAGTATTTTTAAATAGGTATTGTTAAATAGTTTTTTGAAGACGGGCGGCTTAGAAGCAGTACAATAAACATGAAAATTTGATTATATTTAAAACAATTAACCTGCTATGAAGAACATAACACTGGTAATTGTGACCTTAGTGCTGATAGCACTGGCGACAGAAAGCTGCAAACGCCCACCAATAAGCAGTGGCCAAAAAAGATATAACCATCGCAGGTATTAGCAATGGCTTGATTATTATATACTACTTTTGGCACATTGCAGATAAATGGAAGAAAAAAAGAAGCCTAACCGGAACTGGATAAGCATTGCTATTACCCTGGTAGTATTGGTAGCCGCATATTTCATCATCACCAATATGCAGCCGGACGACAATGAATATGTGGCCTATTACAATAATGTAAAAGGGCTGCAGCAATCATCGCCGGTGGAGATAAAAGGTGTGCGTGTGGGCGATATTAAAGAATTGCAGGCGCTGCACGACCGTGTGCGCGTGGTATTGGAAGTAGATAACAAGATAAAAATACCCAAGGGTACCATAGCTATGCTGGCTTCCGGCGGGGTGATGAGCGATAAGACCATATCCCTAAAATTGGGCAACAGCAATGAAATACTCCCTAGCGGAAGCGTATTGCAAACAGATTTTGACAGTACTGCTATGGAAGCATCTGTACGGGTAACGCCATATGTAGAAGCAGCAAAGCTCCTGCTGCGCGCTACAGACAGCACCCTGCAAGGCGTGCGCTACATGACCACCACAGGGTTATTTACCACCTTTACAAAGCCGCTCATTTCCCTGGAAAAGCAGCTAAAAGATTATGAGGCTACTTCCAAAACATGGAGTAAACAAGTTGGAGATGTTGCCCCCACCCTGCAAAGCCTTCAAAACAGTACATCGAAAATGGCAGCTAATGGCGGTAAGCTGCGTAATGATATCCGGAATACCGAACAGCAAACGAAAAAGCTGGCCAATGATACGCTACACGCCAAAATAAATAACCTGGGCGCTTCCTTCAAGAAGTTATCTGCCAGCATGCGAAAGGTTACTTCGGAAGACAGCGGCATGGGCAAACTGATAAACGATAAAACAGCTTACCGCAAAACCAGCGGTTCATTGGATACGCTGAACCAAACATTGAAATCGACTTACGACGACCCACCGGGTTTCAGCATATTTGGCAAAAGCAAAAAGAAAAAGAAATGAGACCAACCATTTGCTTGTTAGCATTGCTCTTTGTAAGCTTAAATAGCTATGCACAAACAGACACCACCAAACCTAAGATATATAACCCCGCAGCTAATGCGGATAAGGAAATAGCTACCGCCGTTGCCTGGGCTAAAGCCGAGAATAAACATGTGTTGCTGCAGATAGGTGGCAACTGGTGCATCTGGTGTGTGCGCTTTCACAACCTGATAACCAAAGATGACACCTTATCGAAACTGATGGCTGATAACTACGTAGTAGTGCATGTAAATTATAGCCCTGAAAACCGCAATAAAGCGGTACTGGCCAAGCTGGACTATCCGCAACGTTTTGGCTTTCCCGTATTTGTAGTGCTGGATGGCAATGGCAAAAGGCTCCACACTCAAAATTCGGGCTATTTAGAAGAAGGCAGGGGCCACAGCAAGGCGAAAGTGGCTGAGTTTCTTAAACACTGGTCGCCGGCGGCATTGGATCCCAAACAATATCAGAAAGATTAGGCTTACCGGAACAAATACATCAGGCGCAGGGTAAACACACTGCTTATCTGCGCACCACCGCCTACTGCTACCTTATTTGCATCGCGGATGGTGGCCAATGAGTGCTGGTAGCGCAGGTTCAGAAACAGCCCTTTGGCAAATTGCAGGTTGGCATTGGCCACTACAGCTATATCCTGTTTCCGGAACTGGTAAATATCGGGGTCGATATATACCGGCACCTCACTTATCATCTCTTCTTTAGAATTCAGCAATTGTGCATAAGAAGCACCCGCACCCAGCAACCATTTATCGGTAGCGGCATAGTGAAACACCAACGGTACTTCTACATAATTAAGGTCTAAAAAATAACGTTCTGCAAAAGTGCCGGAGTAATAGGAATCGTATGTTCTTACGCCACGGCTGCCCTTTTGCGTATATAGCAGCTCTATGCTTGTAAGAAAACGGGAAGCAAATTTTACATATACCGTACCGCCCCCATTGAAGCCTACTTTATGATAGCCGGAATACCCATCGCCTTCTACAGTAGTAAAATTCATACCCGCTACCAGGCCTCCAAAGAATACATCTTCAGTATTGGTGAAATAGCCACGCCCCTGCTGTGCATTGCCGGTGAAAGGCAAGTATATCATCAACAACATGGCTATGGTATATCGCAAAATGGATGTCTTCATATAAAAAGAAAGCGGGTGCGCATATAAAGTTAGTGCTAAAACCGTACCAGCATCATAGCTCGCGGCCTTCTGCTTCAGCCATTTTTTGCCGAAGCCAACCGGGCACCAGTGCTTTTTCATGCTTCAGGAAATCATATAGTACCACTACATCGTTGCCTTCTGCTGCCAGTTCGCCATCTGCATTAAAGATGCGGTGCAGCAACCCAAAGCTGGTATTCTTTATAAATTCAACGTTGGTTTCTATAAGAATGTTACCCGGATAGAACAAAGGTTTGCGAAACTGGCAGCCCGTAGATGCCAGCATAGGGCCCAAGCCATCGGTATGCGGTGTTTTCAAACCTATTTGTTCCCAGTAGTTGACACGGGCCGCCTGTAGATATTTAAAATAAGATACATTGTTGATATGCGCGAACATATCCATCTCACTCCAGTCGAGCCTTAACTGCAGTTGCATAGTAGTATTATTTATCTTCAGTACCGAAGAGATAAACTAAGCGGAATGTCCACACATTATTATACTGCTCTGCCCTGCCCAGCTCGGGGTAAATGGTTTTACGAACCGGCAGTAAAGAATACTGAAATCGAAGATTAAGATGCAATCCTTTCACCAGCTTCAGGCTTCCACCTACTATAAAA
>JANLJF010000137.1 GCA_029255605.1 Azovibrio restrictus | reverse complement strand
TTTAAGATGAAGATCGCGTTGATCGCCCGACATAGACCATGTGAAAGACGTGTACGTGGGAGGGGTAGGATTTTCACCACCACCAGATGCTGTATCAAAACAATTATTAGCGCCTTCTTCCCAGCGGCCTAAACCATTATCTTCAAATACGAAGTAGTTGTCTTTCTGACAATTCTTGATTTCTGAATACTCACCATTGTCCAGCCTGCTAATCATTTGCCAGTTGCGCGAAACAAGGATTTCACGACGGTTTTTTATATCACCATTTACATTCGACCTTTTTTTGCAGGCACCTAATGCCATTACAGTGATCAGTGCAAGGAATAAAAGATGTTTCATTGTGTATTGTGCTTTATATTTTTTGTAAAGATATGGTGGATATGCTTATGTGTGTTGTTATCCGGATGTTTTTAGTTAGTTAATCAATTGTTAGCGGCGGCTAAGCAAGTTACCTTGCAATACGCAGGATGTATACTTCTTTATATTTAGGCTGCTGCAATATTTTAAACGGTTCTACCTCGTACAGCGTCACCTTTGTGCCCGACTCAAAAACATTGGATAATAACTGTATTACAGATAATAATCGTTCTATTTTACGGGTATTGGCCTTTTCGTGAAAGCGTTCCGCAATATAGCTGGCGAGAAAAGCAGTGTGCTCCAAATGGTTGTGAGCTTTAGAATTTATAGCGGCAGTAGTAATGATATCTATAAATTTGATACTGGATAAACTATCAACTGTTATAGTCATCCATATTTTTTTATCGTCGAAAGATAAAGTATCCACTACGCTATTTTCTTCTACATCTGCAAGCAATATATTTATAGAGCTTTTGAAATCATTGCATATGCGCAACAAGTCTTTAAAGCTTTGCTCTGGTGCAAGTTTAATATCAAGAGCACGCTTAGCGGTTTTGTAATTTTTAATTTTTGCAGTAGGGGTGCTATTTTTCATTATCTCCACATTGCGTTTCGGCATTTCAGATAGCAGAGTCCCAAGAGAGCTCACACGCGCACCTGCTATACACGCTCACCAAAACTACTCACTTAGCGGAGAAACACCCCTCAGACAACTACCCTTTATTGAATGGATCTGAATAATTGAATGAAAAACAAAAGCCACATTGATGTACAATGTGGCTTTTCTGAAGTAGCGAGGACAGGGATCGAACCTGTGACCTTCGGGTTATGAGCCCGACGAGCTACCGCTGCTCTACCTCGCGATGAGGATGCAAAGGTAGGGAACGATATTTAATAAACAAAGTTTTTCTTTTTTATTTTAACAAATCATCATCTTATTGCTATTATTTTAAATTCGTTTCTTATAACCATAAAAAAGCCAGGCTACTTGCCTGGCCTATGTCTTAGCTCAATACGAATTGTTGTTTAGGTGGATAAAACATCTGTTTTTTCCAATCGAAAGAAAATATGGTACGCAAGTTTTCTACCAGTTCTCTGAACGTTTTATTCTTAATAAGGTAAAGATTAGCACCATTTCTAAAACAATCATCAATATAGTTCTCTGTGCTATGTGAAGTATACATTACAACCGGTAGATTATCGTATTCTTTATTTTTTCTTATTTCTATTATGCAGGATACACCATCCTTACAAGGCATATGAATATCTAGAAATAATAGGTCTGGAATGTATTGTTTCAATAAAGTAAATAGCACCTCTCCGTTTTCAGCATGTCTTAAATTCGTAGGGAAAGTCATTTCTTTCAATGCCAGCTGAAATAATAATACATCGTCCTGATCATCTTCAGCAAGCAATACCTCCATATTTTCATTGTCTACTTTGTCCATAATTACAGTCCTCTTTATTTCGTTAAACTAAGATAGGGATAATGGGGTATTTAACAGGCTAAAAATATCGTGCACGAATGTAGAAGCTGCCACATTTAAATATTATGCATAAATAATGTATTGCGTGCTAAGTTACTTACAGTTTGATCAATAATAAAAATTAAAAAACTGAATATATGTAACAATTACAGTAATATAGTCATCGAAAAAACTGTGTAATTTCGGGGCAATTAATCTACGGCAATTGTTTATATGAAAGAACCGGCACAAACTACGCACAAGGCAGGATTTGTAAATATTTTTGGTGCACCTAATGCCGGTAAATCAACCTTGTTAAATGCTCTTTTGGGCGAGCAATTAGTAATCACATCTGCCAAAGTACAAACAACAAGGCACAGGATATTGGGGATTCTTACAGAACCGCAATATCAAATCATATTTTCTGATACACCCGGCATCATAGAGCCTAAGTATAAGCTCCATCAAAAAATGATGCAGCATGTAAAAAGTGCCCTGGAAGATGCCGATGTAGCGATATTATTACATGACATTACACAACCTGTAGAAGACTTCGAGCAAGTATTAAGCACACTGAAATTGAAGGTGCCTGCATTATTGATACTTAACAAAGCAGACCTTTTAAAGAATAATAAAGAAGTAGAAGAAGTTGTAAATAGCTACAAGGAAAAGTTTCCCAAATTTGAGGTCTTTGCGGTATCAGCCAAGGATAAAAGGTATGTGGATAGAATAGTACCCGCTATATTAAAGCATCTACCGGAGGCTCCGCCATTTTACCCGGAAGATAGCATGTCTGACAGGCCGGTGCGCTTTTTCGTAAGTGAGTTGATACGTCAGCAGATATATGAGTTGTACCATGAAGAGATACCGTATCATACAGCAGTTATTATCCAGTCTTTTGAGGAAAAGCCAACGCTGAATGTCATCAAGGCAGAAATCATTGTAAGCCGCGAAACCCAGAAGGTGATAATGATAGGCAAGGGTGGCAGTATGATAAAACAGCTGGGTATTAATGCGCGTAAGCATATTGAAGAATTTCTGCAAGCAAAGGTGCACCTGGAGCTGTTTATAAAAGTGCGTCCCAAATGGCGGGACAATGACAATTACCTAAAAGAATATGGATACAATTCTTAAGGTGCCGCCAATACAGCATCTTAATAAAACGTGGTACAATAACAGAGTAAGTGCTATAGACATGCTACGGCTAGATATGGTTCACCCAGTTGTTTCGGGAAATAAATGGTATAAGCTAAAGCATAATATTGCCTATGCAAAAGCGCATCGATTTAGCTCTGTTTTGACATTTGGTGGTGCTTACTCCAATCATCTGATAGCTACAGCAGCTGCTGCACATTATTATGGAATAACTGCTATTGGCATTGTACGAGGACATAATACAAATACCGAAACACTGAAAGCCTGTCAATCCTATGGCATGCAACTGGTGCCTATGTCCTTTGAAGAATACAATCTTAAAGCAGAGCCGGACTATCTGCAACAACTATCTATAACCTACAATGCACCGTTCATCATACCCGAAGGCGGTGCGAATGAGCAGGGTAGGCAAGGCTGTGAGGAGATTGCTCAATATATTCCGGCAGGCTATACACACGTTTGCCTTTCTTTAGGTACGGGTACTACTTTCATCGGATTAAGAAATGCATTGAATGCAGATATTTCCTTATTGGGTTATGTACCTATGAAAGGCGGCAAATATCTACAGGAAGAAGTTGCAAAATATCTGTATTTAGAAAGCAACATCCATTGGCAGCTATTTGATGATTGGCATAATGGTGGCTTTGGGAAGTGGAATGAACAACAGCTAACATTCATGAATGCTTTTAACGAAATGAATAATATTCCCCTTGACCTTGTTTACACCGCCAAAATGATGATGGGGGTTGAAGAGCAGTTACACAACGACTTTTTTGATATCAATGCGCGCATACTCTGCATACACACCGGTGGCTTACAAGGTAATGTATCTGTTGCCGATAAACTGAACTATTAACCTATCAAACATTATCTTAGTGCCCTAATAAATACTAATGGCAGTAATACACAGTAGTAATAAAAAGAGCAGGCTAACCTTATATATTGTTATAGCATTAGTGGCAGGCATTGCATTAGGTTTTATTCTGAATAACAGATATGTAAAAAATCAGAACATAACCATAGCAAGTGCAGAAACCGCTATTAAAAAGATGCAAAGTGATTTGTCTGCCATCACAGATACTACCACGAATGCCTATCTGCAATTATCAACTGAGCGTGCAGCGCTGGTAAAAGCGAAAGCGGAAGCTTTGGCTGAAAGAGATAGCAAATTAGAACCATTCTCTTTGCTAGCCGATATTTTTCTCCGGTTGATAAAAATGATAGTGGCCCCATTGGTATTTACCACACTGGTAGTAGGTGTTGCCAAACTGGGGGATATGAAAGCTGTAGGCAGAATAGGAGGTAAAACCTTACTTTGGTTTTTCTCTGCATCTTTTATGAGCCTGCTATTAGGTATGATGCTTGTAAACTTTTTCAAACCAGGTATGGCCATGCATCTGCCATTGCCCGATGTTGGTATAGATACAGGTATTAAGAAAACTGCACTTACCTTGAAAGAATTTTTATATCACGTTTTCCCGTCCAGCGTATTCGAATCGATGGCTCGAAACGAGATACTTCAGATAGTGGTCTTTTCATTATTCTTCGGAGTGGCGACTGCAGCAATAGGGGAGAAGGGGGAAGTAGTAATCAAAGCAATGGACGCATTCTCTCATGTTATCCTGAAAATAACCGCCTATGTCATGAACTTTGCCCCGGTAGCAGTATTTGGTGCTATGACAGCGATAATCGCCAAGCAAGGCTTAGGTATACTTGGTACTTATTCTATATTCATTGGCGAGTTTTATTTAGGATTGCTGCTGTTATGGCTTGTATTGATACTCGCAGGTGGGTTGTTTTTAGGTAAACGAGTGGTGACTCTCATTAAAAGAATAAAAGAGCCTACTTTGCTGGCTTTCAGTACCAGCAGCAGTGAAGCAGCGTTTCCGAAGACCATGCTGGAACTGGAACGCTTTGGCTGTAATAATCGTATTGTAAGTTTCGTTTTGCCACTTGGGTATTCGTTTAACCTGGATGGCTCCATGATGTATATGACATTTGCATCTTTATTTATTGCCCAGTCTTACGGTATTCATCTTGATTTTGGCACACAAATGAGCATGCTATTAGTATTGATGCTTACCAGTAAGGGTATAGCAGGTGTCCCCAGGGCTTCATTAGTTGTCATTGCCGGAACGTTGGCAACGTTTAATATACCGGAAGCAGGGCTTGCTCTTTTGCTGGGCATAGATCCGCTGCTGGATATGGGCCGCAGCGCTACCAATGTGGTAGGTAATAGCGTGGCAACGGCGGTTGTAAGCAAATGGGAAGGCGCGCTGGAGGATTAATGGTATGCTTTTACAATATATACTTGATCTACGCACCTGATTTGTACAGAATTACCTATTTTCACGCCTCCAACAAATAATAATGAACGATATTATCGATTTGCTGAAAGAATTGATGAACGCCGAAAAACTGGCGCATCTGGTGACCCTATACGGTGGCTTATACCTCGTTGCTTTTATCATTTTTGCTGAAACCGGTTTGTTTGTAGGTTTCTTCCTACCCGGTGACTCGTTGCTGTTTGTTACAGGTTTAATGATTGCCAACTCTAAAAGCCCGTTCAATAACGACTTTGCCAATCTTGCCTATTGGATATCCCTGATAACAGTAGCGGGCATTATTGGCAATGCTGTAGGTTATTGGTTTGGGCGCAAAACAGGGCCATTATTATTTGAAAAACGGGATACACTGCTCTTTAAACGAAAGCATGTGCTGCAGGCCAAAGAGTTTTATGATAAACGTGGGGGTAGCGCTGTTATCCTTGCCCGCTTTCTGCCCATAGTGCGCACATTTGCCCCGATTGTGGCTGGTGTAGTAGCTATGGATAGGAAAAAATTCTTCTTCTTTAATGTCGTAGGCTGTATTTCCTGGGTAGGAAGTATGACCCTTGCCGGTTATTTTCTTGGAGAAAATGAATGGGTAAAACACAATTTTGAAAAAATAGTAATTGGGCTGATCCTGGTTACAACTGCTCCGGTACTGTTTAAAATGTTCTTTGGGAAAAAGAAATCACCCATACTTGAAGTGACGAAAGATATGTTGGAGGAAACGATGGACAACAAATCTTCCGATCAGTCAAATGGAGCAAAATAAAAAGGCTGCCTCTTTATTAAGTGTCCCTGTAATAGTAGCCTCTTTAGGTTACTTTGTAGATATATACGACCTTTTACTTTTTAGCATTGTCCGTGTAAAAAGCCTTAAAAGCTTGGGATTGTCTGATGAGCTTATTGCCAGCGATGGTATGGCTATCATTGGACACCAAATGTGGGGGCTTTTAATAGGTGGCATACTGTGGGGTATGATGGGCGATAAGAAGGGGCGGCTCAGTGTTTTGTTTGGTTCTATACTACTTTATTCTCTTGCTAACATTGCCAATGGTTTTGTACAAACGGTAGACCAGTATAGCCTTGCCCGTTTCATTGCCGGTATTGGCCTTGCCGGTGAACTGGGAGCGGGGATAACATTGGTTAGTGAGCTTATCCCTAAAGAAAAGCGTGGGGTAGCTACTTCTCTTGTTGCAGGCATAGGGTTGACAGGCGCTGTGGTAGCATATTTTATAGCCCAAATATTCGACTGGCGTGTTTGTTACTTTATTGGTGGTGGCTTAGGTTTGCTATTACTATTGCTCCGTATCTCTGTTTTTGAGTCCGGCATGTTTAAAGATATCCAACATGCAGATGTTCAAAAGGGCAATTTCCTGATGTTTTTCACTAATGGCCCGCGTTTCAAAAAGTATATACTTAGCATATTGATAGGGTTACCCACATGGTATGTTATTGGCATATTGGTTAGCTTTTCTAAAGAATTCGGTAAAGCATTTGGTATAGAAGAGGAGATCAACCCCGGCAAGGGTATCATGTTTGCATATGTTGCTATATCCATAGGAGATATAGCTATAGGACTACTGAGCCAATATTTGAAAAGCAGGAAAAAAGCACTTTTTATATTCTACGGCATTACAGTAATTGGCATTGTGCTATACTTTACGCAAGGTAGCAGCAGTGCTACGCGTATGTATGCTATTTGTGCATTGATGGGCTTCGGTACCGGTTTCTGGGCCATTTTTGTTACGATGGCCGCTGAGCATTTTGGCACCAATCTACGTGCCACTGCGGCTACTACAGTGCCTAATGTAGTAAGAGGTGCCTTGCCGCTGATTGTTATGTTATTCCAAGCATTGCAGCCTGCATATGGTTTTGTGAACGCTGCAGCTATTACCGGTGCTATAGTTATGACGATAAGTATTGTAGCTGGCTTAATGACCGAAGAAACATTTGGCAAAGACCTGAATTTCCTAGAGCATTAGTATTACAGTTATTGCAAAAAGAAAGGTAGTACTGTAAAGCACTACCTTTTCTTATTTAAGAACAATCGATTATTAAGCTACCGCTTCATCGTATATCTTAATCTCATTGTACAGCGTATCTCTTTCTACAGGAAGTTTACCTACAGCAGTAATAAGGTCGCATAAATCTTCCGTGCTCATTGATGGTGTTTGTTCTTCAGAACCGGCCATCGAGTATATTTTAGTGGTATCATCTATCGTACCGTCCAGATCATTTACACCAAATGAAAGCGTAAGCTGTGCGGATTGACGCCCCAGCATTGGCCAGTAAGCTTTCAGGTTGCGGAAATTGTCCATATAGATGCGTGCTATAGCATACAGGCGCATGTCTTCTATAATAGAAGTTTCGGGCACGTTCGACATATCATTATCCTTATTCCTGAACTTTAGAGGTATAAAGCAATTAAACCCACCTGTTTTATCCTGTAAGTCACGCAGCCTGCTCATATGGTCCACACGATGCTCATAAGACTCAATATGTCCATATAGCATGGTAGCGTTGCTGTGCATACCCAGTTTATGAGCTGTTTCATGAATATAAAGCCAGCCGGTACCATCCACTTTATCAGCACATATCTGGTTGCGCACATCCGGATGAAATATTTCAGCACCACCACCGGGCATAGATTGCAAGCCTGCATCATTCAATGCTTTCATCCCTTCTTCTACACTCAGTTTTGCTTTGCGGAACATATAATCAAGCTCTACTGCTGTAAATCCTTTTATATGCAAATCCGGACGATGGGCTTTTATCTTACTTACAAGTTCGCAAAAGAACTCAAGGTTCATTTTGGGGTGCACACCACCTACTATATGTACTTCCGTAACCGGTTGGCCATCGTACTTACGTACTATATCCATCATCTGTTCTATGCTTAACTCCCAACCCTCATCGCGATGCTTGTATTGGCGAGAATATGAACAGAAGTTGCATGTGAATACACATACATTAGTAGGCTCTATGTGGAAATTGCGATTGAAGTATACCTTATTGCCATGCAATGAGGTCGTAATATGGTTAGCCAAAGCACCAACAAAACCCAATTCGCCTTTTTCAAAAAGCAAAACGCCTTCCTCGTGGGTAAGGCGTTGCTTATTTATTACTTTCTCTGCAATGCTTTGCAGATCTTTAGACTGGTGCTTAATAGCTTCTTCTACACTTAAAATCCCTGTCATAACTATAAAGTAATCAACTATTGTAATACTATTTTCCGTGTTACAGTACCTGTTTCAAAATGGCACTGCACCATATAGATACCCTTCTGCATACCCGTAAGGTCTACAGAAAAGCCTTGATTTTGTAATTCTGAAGTTATCTGTTTTACAGTCTGTCCTACCATATTCACTACTGATATACCTTTCAGCTTCGTATTAACATCAGAAAATGATACTGTAAAGATACCTGAAGTAGGATTAGGTACCAGATCAAAGGTGTTTTCAGACTCTAAAGAAGTTACATCGGTTGGGTAGCTCATTGCAGCCACGTTAAATTGTAGTTGATATGAACCGCCCGTTGGAGTAAACTCAGATTGCATACGGGCTACCTGTCCTTTAGTGAACATACGCATACAATCATCCTGCACATAGTCCATGAAGTTCATAAACATTTCACCGCCAGGGCTGTTAGTACAGTTTGCTTTTGGGTAAGTAGGGCATGTTGATTGATTGGCATCTTGTTGCGGTGGAGTATCTGCAACACCATCATCATCGCTACACACTCCAGAGCCAACAGCAGTAGTGCCCCAAATATGGTTCAGTGTAAAGAAGTGGCCAATTTCGTGTACCATTGTGCGTCCGTTATCAGCCTTTGGGGTAAATATTTGGATAGATGACGGATTGCGTTTACCGAATGCCAGGAAATCGATAACTACACCAATTGCCTGTTCATTTTGCAGTACATTCTTTCCGAAGCTGGGGCTGATAGCATAACCTAATATCTGGCCCGGTTGATTACCATTGGTAATATCTGTTATCCAGATGTTGAGGTACTTTTTATTGTCCCAGGCATCAAGGCCCCCTCCTGCAGTACTAACCAGGAATGCAGAACCAAAATCATATCCATTATAGTTGCTGCCGGCTACCTTTATTTCCACACCCGTTGTTGCGGTGCCATCTGGCTTCTTATGTGCTACGCCAAATGATATATCGGCTTTACCAAATAAAGGTTTAAATACAGCAGGAATGGTAGAACTATCTGCATTCTCAGCATTGAAATCGGTATTCAATACAGCTACCTGGCTGGCAATACGATTATAAATACCTTGTATGCCGCCTATAGAATCTATTTGCGACTGACGAAGTATTACGTGAAATACCAGAGGTACAGTATACTTACCTGTAGTTTTATTTGAACTGTTGGCCATTAGGGCCTCAAATTTTTCTGCCCTTTCTTTTACTTCTTCCTGATAGCGCAAGAAAGCCTCTTTTGCTTCCGGCCGCTGTGCTATCAGTTTTTCTGTTATAAGGTCTGTGCCACATTTCTGTGCTTGTGCTTGTTGTAACCCTAACCCTACTATGCCGCAAAATACGGCTGCCAGTAACTTCTTCATTAAACTTGTTGAAATGTTTTAAGTGTTAACGATTATTTATTATTCTCCCTGCTATTGATCTCATCACGAATGGTGATGGCGCGTACATAATCTTCCTGTTCCAATACCTGTTGTAATAAAGTGTTCAGATCTTCAAGCGACATACTTTTAAGGTCTTTTTCAAACCCTGAAGCAGCACCTTGGCTAGTAACCGTAGGTTTGCCTGAAGCAGCAGCACCTGCTTGTCCTTCTTCTGTATTTTCCAGGAAAAGGCCTGCAGATTCCAGGATGTTCTCATAAGTGTAAATACGGCAATTAGCCCTCACTGCCAGTGCTAAGGCATCAGAGGTGCGGGAGTCTATTTCAATCGTTTCATCGTTATTCTGGCATACCAATTTGGCAAAAAATATGCCTTCTTCAAGTTTATATATGATTACTTCTACCAGATCTATGCCAAATGTTGTCATGAAATTGGCAAAAAGATCGTGTGTAAGGGGGCGGCTGGGTTGCATACGCTCCAACGCTACTGCAATAGCCTGAGCTTCAAATCCACCAATTACGATAGGTAAACGACGGAGGCCATTTACTTCTCCTAATACTACTGCGTAAGAATGCGTCTGCGTGATGCTATGAGAAAGGGCTACAATTTCCAGTTCTATTTTTTTCATTACGTATGGATCTGCCTTTTATGAAAAAAGGTGCGTGAAGGTACTGAATTTCTGTCAAAAATGGTGTTCATCAGAAGAGGGTCGGGGCCTCCGGTTCTCCGTTATTAGCCTTCTCATCTTCTTGCATATACACCTCTTTCAAGTCGCTACCTGCAATTTTAGAACCCACTGTTTTCCAGCCTGTTAAATCAATTATTTCATGTAAGGGAACCGTTTCCTCCGTAAGTTCTGATTTTTTCTTTCCTGATTTCAGGACGATAATCGGCTCGGCTTTTGTAGTGACTAATGAGAGATAGTTTCCTTCGCCTTCTTTTATAAAGCTGTATTTGTTTTTAAGTGCCTGGCTCTCTATTACAAAGCGTTTAGCATAATATTGGGCACTCTTTGCATCATAATAAATAGCAGATACGACTTTCTCAGGTGAGAATTTCTCGATATGCAATAAAGTGCCGGTATCAAACCTGTTTGTTAATTCGAAATCTGTTAGCTCATAAGTGCCATCGGCATAGAATGCTATTATGCGATCGCTTTCTTCAAAGCTGCCTAAAAATTGTCCGATGGAGTCTTTGTTCAACCTTCCAACCGTTGCATCGTACCATAGCTTTTGCCCCGATAGGGTAGTACGGCCCTTTTCCTTGAATTTAACGCTTTTGATAGGATATTTAGTCACCTGATTGCCCTGTGAGCTCCGGCCTTTTATTTCCAGCTCTTCAAAGTAGAAATCAAGGCTTTTATTCCTTGCTTTGCTACCCGGAGAAAGTGTTATAGCCACAACTTCCGCTTCACCATTAGGATTAGCTGTAAAGTATAACACTTTACTGTTTGGGTTTCCTTTGGTAAGATCATATTCCTTATCACGGGTGATACCGGTCACATTAAAACGCTTTGCATAGGCAATACCTGTTTTGCCATCTACATACATCATATTGTAAGTGGTACGCTCATCATTCTTCACAAATATGGCCAGGTATATAATGTCTTTACCCACAAAGGTTTTATCTGCCACTTTAGTAATCACCATTTTACCATCTCGCTTGAAAACAATGATATTATCAAGGTCAGAACAGTCAAAAGCAAACTCATCCTTTTTAAGCCCAGTACCTATAAAGCCTTCTTTATAGTTTACATACAGCTTAGTATTAGCTATGGCTACCGTTTGTGCCTGTATGGTTTCAAATGGCCTTATTTCTGTTTTACGTTCTTTTCCCTTGCCATGCTTTTTCAGCAAGCCTTCGTAGTAGGCTATAGCATAGTCGTTCAGGTGTTCAATATTGTATTTCACCTCATCTATGCCTGCTTCTACACCTTTGATGTGTTCATCAGCTTTGAAGGTATCGAACTTAGATATACGCTTGATGCGTATTTCAGTCAGCTTGATGATATCTTCCTGCGTGACGGCACGGCGCAACTTCTTTTTATAGGGTTTTAAACCATTATCAATAGCTTCCAGTACGCCTTCCCAGGTAGTTTGCTCTTCTATATCTCGATAAATACGTTTCTCGATAAATATCTTCTCCAGCGATGAATAGTGCCAGTCTTCTTCCAGCTCTCCCAGCTTTATTTCCAGTTCCTTCAGCAATAAAGCTTTCGTGTGTTCTGCCGAGTTTTTCAGCAATTCACTTACGCCTACAAAATGCGGTTTATCATTAATGATAACACAAGCATTGGGTGATATGCTTATTTCACAGTCGGTAAATGCATAAAGGGCATCAATAGTCTGGTCGGTAGTAACGCCGGGGGCCAGTTGCACCAATAGCTCTACATCTTTAGCTGTATTATCTGTTACGCTCTTTATTTTGATCTTACCGTTATCATTGGCTTTCAGGATGCTATCTACCAACTGAGTGGTGGTGGTATTATACGGCACATCTTTAATAGCCAGTGTTTTCTTGTCTACTTCCTCTATATGCGCCCTTACGCGTACTTTACCACCACGGGCACCATCGTTGTAATTGCTCACATCTATCATGCCACCTGTACCAAAATCCGGATATAATTCAAACTTCCGGCCTTTCAGGTATTTGATAGCAGCTTCAAGCAGTTCGCAAAAGTTGTGCGGTAAAATTTTGGTAGAAAGCCCCACTGCAATACCCTCTGCACCCTGTGCCAGCAACATGGGAAACTTCATAGGTAGCGTTACAGGTTCATTCTTACGGCCATCGTAACTCAATTGCCACTCCGTCGTCTTACCATTAAATGCTACATCAAGGGCAAATTTTGACAGCCGACCTTCTATATATCGCGGTGCAGCTGCACTATCACCCGTACGAACATCTCCCCAGTTACCCTGGGTATCTATCATCAGGTCTTTTTGCCCCATATTAATGATAGCATCCCCAATAGATGCATCCCCATGTGGGTGATACTGCATGGTTTGCCCTATTACATTGGCTATTTTATTATACCTGCCATCATCCATTTCCTTCATGGCGTGCAGGATACGGCGTTGCACAGGTTTCAGTCCATCCTCTACCGCAGGCACGGCGCGTTCCAATATTACATAACTGGCATAATCAAGAAACCAGTTCTGGTACATCTCATTCAGCAATACCGAGTTTTGCTCTGCGTGATTTTCCATTTCGGGCATTATCCTTCCTCTTTAAATTAGTCTGCAAAAATATTCCTTAGCCGGTAAAAGTAAATATTGAATAATGTCTCATTCAATATCCATTTCGGTTTGTAAAGATGTAATAATACCCTGACATTCTTGTTATTAGCACTATATGCCTATTTTTGATACTCAAAATCTATTCAAATGAAAGCAATACACATTAGCTTATTATCCGCTGCATTATTAGTATCTGCCAGTGCATTCGCCCAAAAGGTGCGTATTCTGGATGGTAACATGGATGCCCTGAAAGGTGTGACGAAACTGAATGTACAATTTGACTATAGCAAAATGGGTGTAGGAAAGTTTGAAACGGAAGAAGAATATCTGTCGAAGAAAAAAGATGATTACAATAAAAAAGAAGCGGGAAAAGGCGATGAATGGGTGAAATCCTGGAAGGCTGACCGTAAAAACAGGTTCGAACCTCAGTTCAAAGAGTTGTTTGCAAAACACAGCGATATAAGCATTGGCGAATATCCTAATGAAAAATATACCCTGATATTCAAAACAACCTATACAGAACCGGGCTATAATGTATATGTAACGCGCAAAAATGCTGAAATAGATGGTGAGGCATGGATAGTTGAAACATCAAACCCTGGTACACCTTTAGCCAGGATATCTGTGCAAAATTGTCCCGGGCGCACATTTGGCGGTAACGACTATGACACCGGTACACGTATACAAGAATCTTATGCGGTAGCAGGTAAGGGACTGGGTAAATTCATAGATAAAGAAGTTAAGTAATAAAAAAAGCGCCTGTTTAGGCGCTTTTTTATTAAGCTTGTTGAGCGAGATTTAGCCTTGTTGCCAGCCACGAATCCTTTATTGGAACCAGCCAACTGGTCATCAAATCTTTCTTTGTAGTTACCACGTTATTAAAAAGCGGTGTTTCCATACTGATATAGCCTTTTTCCAAGGCATAGCTCACTTGGTTTAAGGGCAGCATTTCTGCTTTGCCCTTTACCAAAAAGGTAAGCATCAGCCTGTCAAACATATTCACATCATACTGTCTTTCAATGCTTTTTATAACACGAACAGAACTGTCTGTGCTACAACCACCCACTTTAATATCCGTTTCATCTGCAATTACTACTATGAACTGCCTGAATAGTAACTTTGCCCATCCTTTTACAGGGTCGCCATGCGATTGCCATTGGGTGTAAAACTGCTCCAGTTGCTCATTTATTTCTTTTTCTTCCTTTTCAATAAATGCCCTGCTGCTCTGGTATATCCATACACGTGCCTCATCTGCAAAATCTGCGGGTATCAGTGATTTCAATTCTTCTAAATGCATAGTGTGCAAAGTTACGTTATATGTGGCTGACAGCAGTAGTGGGCTTATCTCCATTCTTTATATGGATATTGATCCAGCTCTTAAGCATGCCTGCCATTTGTTTGTATTGCCGGGAAGGGGAGGTAACAGTAAACTTATCGCCACTAAAATGGCTATTTACCAATATTTGGTGGTCGTCCGAAATAAATATCATCACCTCACGATAGTCGCCACGCATACTCAGGTTTTTACTAAGTATCATAAACACCTCCGGTGCTTCCGGATGCTGCGTATATGCCAGTCTTTGTGATTGAAAGAACTGTTGCAGTAGTTCCTGGTTTCGCTGTAAATGAAAGGGTGTGGCTATCTTTTTAAAGGAAAGTACACTGTAGTACTGGTAGATACTAATGCCTATGCCCAAAGCGGCCATTATTACTACAAGTACTGTTATGCCAAACTTATTGGTAAGAAAGAACATTGGCCATGCCATCCTGAGAAAGAAAAAACACATAAACAGGATAAAAGCAGATGGCATCAGCGTACGCTTACTAAGCGGGTAGCGTCCCTTTCTTTTAATAAAGGTCAGGTCTTTCAGTAACCTGTTTTCCCAACCTGTTTTAATATTATTATCTGATAATAATTTCATGTATTAATCTGCCAATGAACGGGCTACCATTTCTGCTATATCCAGCACCATTACACTGTCTTCCTTCTCTTTATTTTTCACGCCGTCCATCAGCATGGTAGTGCAAAAAGGACAATTAGCTGCTATTACCGTAGCACCTGTTTCCAAAGCTTCTGATGAACGCTCAAAATTGATACGTGTATTGCCTGGTTCATCTTCTTTAAACATTTGCGCACCGCCTGCACCACAGCACAAGCCATTGGTACGGCAACGCTTCATCTCTACCAGTTCTACATCCAATGCCTTTAATACTTCACGTGGCGCTTCATATATGTTATTACCACGGCCTAAATAGCAGCTATCGTGATATGTTATTTTTTTGCCTTTGAAATCGCCGCCTTCTTTCAGGCGCACGCGACCATCATTTATCAGTTGCTGCAGAAAGGTAGTATGGTGTATTACTTCGTAAGTTCCGCCGAGTGGGGGATACTCATTCTTCAATATGTTGAAACAGTGCGGGCAGGCAGTAACTATTTTCTGCACACCATACATATTCAGGGTTTGTATATTGTTATAAGCCATCATCTGGAAAAGGAACTCATTACCGGCACGCCTTGCAGGGTCTCCGGTACACATTTCTTCCTTGCCGAGGATGGCAAACTTCACACCTACTTTATCCAGTATCTGTGCAAAGGCTTTGGTTATTCTCTGTGCTCTCTGGTCAAAACTGCCGGCGCACCCTACCCAAAACAATACTTCAGGAGATTCGCCATTCGCAGCATATTCGGCCATTGATTTTATATGCATAGTTGTAATTTCTGTAGTTAAATAATTGATCCAATCGTCATTCTAAGCATTTGCCATTTCTTCCGCCCACTTATCACGTTCATCAGGGCTAAATTTCCATGGTGCCATGTTGTTCTCTATATTGCCAAACATCATGTTCCATTCTTGCGGGCTATTACTTTCTTCCATCACCAGGTAACGGCGCAGTTCGTGTATAATATCCAGCGGTTCTATACCTACGGGGCAGGCTTCTACACAAGCCTGGCAGGTGGTACATGCACGCAGTTCTTCAGTAGTGATATAGTCGTGTACCAGTGTTTTACCATCGTCTACAAATTGACCTTTGTTTTTATTGATGTTCCTGCCTACTTCTTCCAGCCTGTCGCGGGTATCCATCATTATCTTACGCGGCGATAGTTTCTTACCTGTAATATTTGCAGGACACGCAGCAGTACAGCGGCCACATTCTGTACAAGAATAAGCATCCAGCAGGTTTTTCCAGCTCAGGTCTTTCACATCCTTCGCACCGAAACCTTGCGGCCCAATTGCTTGTCCAAATCTGCCTTGATCTGCCCCACAACGAG
>JANLJF010000136.1 GCA_029255605.1 Azovibrio restrictus | reverse complement strand
ATGGTAAGCACCATGGCTACAGCATTGGCCCAGTTTATCACTCCAAAATAGTCTTTAGATAAATAAAACGAAATGATAATAAAGAACACCCCGCCAAATACCTGCACGGCAATGGCTTGCAAACCTGAAGACAAAATTTTGCCGAAGAGGGTATTTTTCACTTAAAGGAGCTGATTCTGTAACAAAATGACGGTAAAATTACTATTTAATCAGCTACTTTTGCAAACATGCTAAAAGGCAAATGGCTACAAATAGCAATGCATGCGCTGCTTTGCATGCTAGCGTTTTTCGTATCATACCCTTATATATTTGCCGCAGCTACCATCGGGCTACTGATGGTTATATGGTTACTTCAGGCCAACTTTGCCGATATATTTAAAAAACTAAAAGAACGCAAGTGGCTATGGCCATGGATAGCATATTTCCTATTGCATGTTATCAGCTATACTTATAGCGATAATAAGTCACAATCGGCTTTCGACCTTCAATCGAAATTCAGCTTACTTATCTTGCCTATTATTATAGGTGCCGGGGTATCATTTGATAAAAAAAAGCTGGAAACCATTTTTTTATCCGCCATATTAGGTTCAGCAACTATTGCATTGTTTTGCATTGTACAGGCTTGTATCAGGGTGCATACAGAGGGCTACTTTTATTATAAATTTTTCTTTTATCACGACTTGGTTTACAGGCTGGATGCCAATGCTGTGTATGTAGCCTGGCATACTATGCTTTCCCTTACCGCTTTACTTTTGTGGCCATGGGAGTTTTATTTCAATAAAGGAGCTAAAAAATGGCGGGTATTCTTCATTGTGCTGCTCACAGCCTTTTTCCTGATGCTTTCTGCGCGCATGCTCACCGTAGTCTTCTTTATAGTGCTGATACCTATATATATTGTAAAAATATTCAGACATGCCAGACTTACCCGTATGCAAATAGGGGCTACATTGGCTGTCTTTGTGATAATAGCCGGCTTGCTTGTTTTCACAAACAATCCTATTAAAAAACGCTATGCTGATATTTTTCAAAAGGATATTAGTAAAGCCTGGCTAAAAGATTACCACAATGTGCCGCAGAAAGATTTTAATAACCTGACGCTCAGGCTAATGGTTTGGCGTATGGGCTTTGAAAACATCAACGAGCATCATTTATGGCTCACCGGTTCCGGCAATGGCGATGCGCAAGACTTGCAAAACCAGAAAATGGCCGCTTATGGGATAGATGTAAATAACCCAGACCCAACCAAGCGCTCTGAATATTTCAATTTAAATATGCATAATATGTGGTTCCAGTCGCTACTGATGATAGGGCTGACGGGTATGCTGCTTTTCATGCTTATTACGCTTCCTCCGCTCCTGTACGTCCGTAAAATACCATTCAAGTATTTTTTTATAGTGTTTCATATCACTGCACTTTTCTTCATGTTTCAGGAAGCAGCATTGCAAACACAGGCCGGCGTAGTATATTATACTTTTTTCTCATCTGTATTTTGGAACATATATTATAGCCGAAAACAACTGGTGTAGAAAAATAATATTATCCAAATATTAAACTATTGCAAAAAAAATTAAGAAATTTGCACCCAAAAGAAAGTTTGACACGATTTTTGCTGTTATACTACAGTTGAAAAAAGATCGTTTTAAGAAGTAATGGAACAACCCTTTGTCATAAAAATACCTAATGCTGCCACCCCCAGACAGACTGCGCCGCAATCTGATATGGCAGAAATTCGTGAAATGTTTCGCGAAATAAACCATAGGTATATGGTTTATCAGCCATCTGCCTATTATGCTGCGGTAAAAAGGGTGATGGACCTTGCGGTATCTTTTACATTTATAGCACTTGTGATGTCGTGGTTATACCCTATAGTGGCTATATTAATAAAAATCACATCTAAAGGGCCCGTTTTCTTCATTCAAAAACGTACAGGTTATAAAGGCGTTGAGTTTGATTGCTTTAAGTTTCGCACCATGCATGTAAATGCCGATGCTGATACCAAGCAAGCTACCAATAATGATAAACGTATTACTACAATAGGTAAATTTCTCCGGTTGACTCACCTGGACGAAACACCACAGTTTTTCAACGTGCTGCTGGGCGATATGAGCATTGTAGGCCCGCGCCCGCATATGCTTTACCATACACGCTACTATTCACAGTTCATACCCTACTACAATTTGCGCCACGAGGCTACCCCCGGTATGACGGGTATGGCCCAGATAAAAGGCTATATAGGTGAAATAACAGTGGAGCGTGAACTGCGCAAACGCATCCAGTGGGATGTATACTACCTGAAGAACCGCAGTATCCTGATGGATATAAAGATCATATTAGCAACCTTTGGCCAGGTGATAGAAAAAAGCCTTGGCAGCATCCTGAAGAAGAAATAAATACCATTATTTCTATCTTAAATAACATTTTCAGCTTTTGTGTTCCCTTTTTTTCAAGTAACTTTTCATTGAAAAAAAGGGAACATGTCTTTAATCATTACCGCTACTGACTTTTCTGACGTGGCCAACCATGCACTCCACTACGCATGTCGCATGGCACAGGAGTATAATGCTTCCATAGCAGTAGTACATTCTTATACCATACCGGTAACATTCACAGAAAACCCCATGCCTGTAATGCCTATAGAGGAAAGCAGGGAAATTGCTGAAAATCACATGGCGGAGCTGGTAAAAAACCTCTCAGCTATTTACCCCGGCATATCGATACAAAGCCATATCTCATTTGGCGATATTACCGAAGCATTAGCCGACTATGCCAAACAGCATCAGCCGTGGCTGATAGTAGTAGGCAATAGCCTTAGCAATGATGATGGTTTCTGGTTTGGTGGCAGTTTGCTCAATATCTTGCGTAATTCAGAACACCCTGTAATGGCTGTGCCGCCGGGTATAGATTTTATCCCTCCAAAGAAAATATGTTTTGCCTGCGATTATAAAAATATACGCGAACAACTACCCGCTGAAGACTTGCTAAAACTGGTAAACAACACAAAAGCAGCATTGTATGTATTGAACGTGGATCATGACAATAGAGAATTTGCTACCAATACACCGGAAGAAGCCACTGCGCTGAATGACCTGGTAGGAGAGGCCGACCCTCAGTATCATTTTATAGATAATGGGGATAAAACAGTGGGTATCCAACATTTTGTTGAAGAAAACAACATAGACCTGCTGGTAATGATACCTCACCGGCATAGCTTCTTTGAGGGATTATTTCACAAAAGCAGCACTAAGGCTTTAGCCAAAGTGGCACACATCCCGGTCATTGCGTTACACGAAAAATAGTGAATATTAAAAAGGCGCATCAACGATGCGCCTTTTGTTTCTCCATTTTTTCTTTCCGTTTCTTTATTAGCCGCGTTACTCCTTTTATACCCAGTTCCACAGCTTTCCATTTCAGGTACGAGAAACCCACTTCTTTTAGCAAAGAACCTAAAATCTTTCCACCACTTTTAGCAATCGTTTTCCCAGCTGTTTGCTTCAACAACGGCATACCTATTGACATAGCCAGGCTACCTAAGGGTGAACTACTGAATAAATCCGTGGCTGCCGACAATATATCGCCGGTTTCGCCACTATTTTCTTTCCCTTCCTTCTTACTGCCGGAAAAAAAACCTTCTTTCTCACTTTCCTTTATTGCACGTTTCAGCATACGCTTTTCACGTCTCAACTCCTCAAGGCTATTCAGTTGTTTCGAATAAAGTTTCATGCTATAGCGCAAAAGTTTTAAAAAGCCGGTAACTATTGGTTATCCTCGTCCGTATCATCTTCATCCGTATCTGTCATTTCTTTAATGAACAGGCCGGTAAACTTTCTTATAAACATCTTTCGGCAAGCAAACAGCACCCCCAGTGCCAGCAGGTAAATACCGGCAATGATAAGATAGCCGCCTCCGCGCGAACCTACCAGTTCTGCCATATACTCAGCTATCCCCATGCCCAAAAAAAGCAGTATAGGTAATACCAGCAAAAAGCATACAATGGTAAATGTAAAAAAGCTTAGTACCTGGGATACACGTTCTATAATATCAAGCTTCACGATACTTACGCGCTTGTCTATATAGTCCGTTATTTTATCCTTCCACTTGCCGATGAATTCGAACATGGCGGTAAATTAGCTATTATAAATTTGATGTTCCAGGTCTTCTGTTTTCTTACCCAGTTTATCTTTCAGGTTGTTGATACGGTCTTTTATTTTACCAAGGTCTTCCTGGCGTTTTTCTTTATCTGTTGCCAATAAATAGCCTACAGCTGCACCTATTGCAGCACCTATCAGCAGCGTAGCTACAGTTTTTCCTGTTTTAGCCATAACAATTCGTTTAATAAGTTTGATGTATGGATTTCATTGTAAATTTAATAAATATCGTGCCAGCCATATCGTTGGTGGCAGGAATTTTTTATTTTATTTAATAATTGACATATAGTGGCAATCTTATACCCAGCAAATGCGCAACAATACTATTAAACAATACCTGCTAATAGGGCTTATCCTGTTCCTTGCTCTCACAGTCGGCATGCACTTATTTACATTTTTCCCAGGGCTGCTGGGTGCCGTTACGTTTTATGTGTTGCTGCGCCAGCCCTACTTTAAGCTCACGGTAGTACACCAGTGGAAAAAAGCACCTACTGCCTTATTATTCATTTTCAGTGCCATCATCGTATTTGTGCTACCCATAGTGGGCATTCTTCAGATACTGATACCGAAATTCAATGCATTAATAGAAAATAAGGACAGGCTAACCAATACCATCAATAACCTGGCGACAAGGTTATTGGCAATATCACCTCAATTCCGCATCAACCAGCAACAGCTTATGAACATAGCGGAAAAAATAACCGGCGAAGTACCCGGCATACTGGGCGCCACAGCCAATATGCTTACCAATGCCCTGTTAGCTTTCTTTATACTCTATTTTATGTTGGTAGATGGCCGTAAAATGGAGCAGTCTATCCAGAAATACATACCACTACAGCCTGAAAACATTGATAATATATGGGAGGCTACCCGAACGATGGTAGTATCCAACGCAGTTGGCATACCCATCCTGGCGGCTAGCCAAGCTGTTGTAGCCATATTAGGCTACTTAATATTCGGTATAGATGAGTATATACTTTGGGGTATCCTTACCGGTGTAGCTTCTCTGGTGCCGCTCATAGGCTGCATGATAATATGGGGGCCCCTGGTTGTTTACCTTTTCTCTACCGGGCATACAGGTGCAGCCATCGGTTTGTCTATTTATTCATTTGTTATTACAGGCGGTATAGATAATGTGCTGCGTTTTACAATACTCAAGCGGCTAGGTGATGTGCATCCTATCATTACCGCATTGGGCATTATCGTAGGTATCCCCATATTCGGGTTCATGGGCTTTATTTTTGGGCCACTGCTTATATCCTACTTACTGTTGCTGATAAAAGTGTACCGTGCAGAGTTTGCGCCCAACTTTGGCAACACAGGCCCGCAGTAGCTATTTATAATACCTGTTTTCTTCAATGTATTTCCATACAGCATCGGGCACGATATAACGTATGCTCTTGTTGTCTTTTATCTGCTTCCGTATGTAGGTAGATGATATTTCAAGCAGCGGTGCTTGCACCCTGGTAAGCCTGGCACCATGTGTTTCAGCAATATCAAAGCCAGGCCTGTTATAAACTATGACGCTGTGATTGGCTAGTAACTGCTCATAATTCTTCCAGCGATGTATGTTCTGAAAACTATCTGAACCCATGATAACCGAAAATTGTTCCAGCGGAAATTTCTCTTTCAGGTAGGTGAGCGTATCGATAGTATAAGACGGCTTGGGCAAGTGAAACTCTACATTGCTGGCCCTGAATTTACTGTTGTCCTTTATAGCCAGTTCTACCAGGTGCAGCCTGTCATATTCATTTAGCAGGGAGTGTGCTTCTTTCAACGGGTTGTGGGGCGAAACAACGAACCATATCTTATCTATATCCGCATTTTCTACAATGTGGCTGGCTACTATTAAATGTCCGATATGAATGGGATTAAAACTGCCGAAGTACAACCCGATATGCATGGTGGCAAAGGTAATGAAACCGCTCCCTGCGAAGTGGCTCAACTTTTATATAAATATTAATTTACTTTGAGATAGTCTAAGCAGCCGTATCTACAGTTACCCATATTTTCTCTGCGTCCTGTTTGCGGATGCTCAGGTAATAGCCTGCTATCTGTATGGCCAGCGGATCGCCCATCGGGGCTATCATTTCTATCCACACCGGTTCACCCGGTATACAGCCCATTTCCATCAGCGTAAGCTGGAAATCGCTGTGTTCATGCTCCTTAATAACAGCACGCTTACCGGTTGGCAGCTCCGATAACCTGATCTTTTTTTCTGCGGCTGTGCTCATTTATGCAAAAATACTGCTTAGTAATAGGTACACCTAAAAAATGTTGCGACCTTTGCACAAATTTATATGGCATGCCCGCACGCTTTTACGAGCAGGAAGTAAAATCGAAACTAAAGGATAAACGCGCATTATCTGCTTACCTCGATAGCCTTGCAAACAGGCATATAAAGGGCCTGAAAAAAGTACAGTTAACATATATTTTCTGTAGCGATAACTACTTGCTTGGTATCAATAAGGAGTTTTTGAACCACGATACACTTACCGATATCGTAACCTTTGATATGACCGGTGAACCAAATACGTTGACCGGTGAAATATACATTAGCATAGAGCGCGTGGCCGAAAATGCAGAGAAATTCGGTGTGGATTACATCAACGAACTGCATCGCGTTATTTTTCACGGGGCTTTACATCTTTGCGGCTTTAAGGATAAAAAGAAAGAAGACAAAGAACTGATGCGCAAGAAAGAAGATGAAAGCCTGGCCGCTTATTTTAAAAACTAGTAATGAGCATAGAAATATTGTACGAAGACGATGATATGCTGGTAGCTAACAAGCCTGCAGGGCTTTTGGTAATACCTGACCGTTTCAATTCAGACCTTCCTTCTCTGAATAAAATGCTGGAAAAACAATTGGGGCACCAAATATGGGTGGTGCACCGCCTGGACCGCGACACCAGTGGCGTGATATGTTTTGCCAAGAATGAGCAAGCTCATAAATACTTGTCAGGGCTGTTTGAAGCGCACGAAGTAGGTAAGTTTTATGCAGGTTTGGTAGTAGGGCGGGTAGTACCCGAAGAAGGCACCATCGAGGCAGCTATAGCCGAACATCCTGTCATTAAAGGTAAAATGACGGTAGCAAAAAAGGGGAAACCCTCTGTTACCGATTATAAAGTAGTGGCGCAATGGCCGCTGTATTCACTGGTGCAGTTTCGCATATATACCGGCCGCACCCACCAGATACGTGTGCATATGCAATCGATAGGCCACCCGCTGGTGTGCGATGAGCTGTATGGCGATGGTAAGCCATTCCTGTTATCTGCCATCAAGCGCAAGTATAAATTATCGGATAAAGAAGAAACAGAAAGGCCACTGCTTAACAGGATGGCACTGCACGCCTACAGACTGGTATTGCACAAGCAGGACGGCACACTGGTGGATGTAGAAGCTACCATTCCTAAAGACATCAGCGCGTGCATCAAGCAATTGGATAAATGGAGCCCGCTGCCAGGTGGTCATCACTAAGGTAGCGATTATTGCATCTGGATGTTGTATTTTTGAACCCTTTTAAAAACAAACTGCCTTTTTTGAGGTTACGCTTATATGAAATCTAACATAAATATTGAAGTTCAGCTGGACGAAGACAAAATGCCGGAAACCATAGAATGGAATGCACCCGGTGGTGGCGTGGACGACATGCAAAAGTCTAAAGCTTTATTACTAAGCCTGTGGGATGGAGATGAGAAGTCGGCATTGCGTATAGACCTGTGGACGAAGAAAATGATGGTAGATGAAATGAACGACTTTTTCTACCAAACACTATATGGCCTTTCGGACACATACCTGCGTGCTACGCGCAATGAAGAACTGGCTAAAGAACTGAAGCAGTTTGCCAAAGACTTCCTGAAGAAAGCAAGTGATGCTTTAGAGAAAGAAGAGCAAGGATAATTATTATTGAACACACTTAAATTACTACATATGTCACTGGAACAAAAAGTAATGGAAGAAATGAAAGGAGCGATGCGCGCTAAGGATGAAGCTGCGCTGCGCACCTTGCGTGCCATAAAAGCTGCTATACTGCTTGAAAAAACATCGGGCAGCGGCGTAGAAATGACAGAAGCAGATGAAACTAAAATGCTTCAGAAAATGGCGAAACAGCGCCGCGATTCGCTGGAGATATTTGTGCAGCAAAACCGGGAGGACCTGGCACAGAAAGAACGTGAAGAATTGGCTATCATCGACCGCTTCCTGCCACAACAAATGACGGCAGAAGAACTGCAAGCCGCACTGAAAGACATTATAGCACAGGTAGGTGCCAGCTCCCCTGCCGATATGGGTAAAGTAATGGGCGTGGCTAGCAAACAACTGGCAGGCAAGGCCGATGGCAGGGCCATATCAGAAACCGTAAAGCAACTGTTGGCACAATAGTGCTTGCCCCATGGCATTAGATATCATTGGCATTTCGCTGATACTTATATTTTTTATACGCGGCTACATGAAAGGTATCATTGTAGCCGTTTTTGCTATGCTGGCCATAGTACTGGGCATCATATGCTCCCTTAAGCTTTCCTCTCTACTAGCCACCTACCTGCTGGAAAAACATATCATCACATCGGGCTGGGCACAACTGGCCAGCTATGTGGTGATATTCATAAGCATCGTATTCCTGGTGCGCCTGCTGGCAAAGGCTATTGAAAGCAGTTTTGAAGCCGTTATGCTGGGCTGGGTAAACAAAGGCATCGGCGGGCTGCTATATGCTGCTATGGCAACGATTGTGTGGAGCACCTTTCTGTGGATAGCCAACCGCATGCAACTGATAGAAGCCGGTACTATTGCAGCCTCTAAAACCTATCCTTATCTTTCACAGGTAGCCCCATGGGTGTTTGAACATATAGGCAAGCTATGGCCTATGGTGAAAGATATCTTTCATGATTTGGGTACATTTTTCGATAAGGTAAACGGGCAAATTCCTGACCATGTGGATACTGTTGGATAATTACGATTCCTTTACGTACATACTGCACCATTACCTGCTGCAAACGGGTAATGCATGCATGGTATACCGTAATGATGAACTGACCTTGCAACAACTGATAAAACTGCAACCTTCAAGGCTTATTATTTCCCCCGGCCCTGAAACGCCGCTACAGGCAGGCATTACCATGGATGCCATACAACACTTTCACGATAAGATACCTATACTGGGCATATGCCTGGGTCACCAGGCATTGGGCATGTTCTTTGGCGCAAAGCTGTTGCATGCGCCCTACCCTATGCATGGCAAAACAAGTGAAGTGAAACACAACGGCCATACATTATTCAATACCTGCCCTAATCCCATAATGGTAATGCGCTACCATTCGCTGGCAGTAGATGGCTTTGAGAACACCGGGCTGCAGGCATTGGCATATGCAGAAGATGACACTATCATGGCATTGGCGCACGATACATATCCATGCATCGGCATACAGTTCCATCCCGAATCTATTGGAACAAAAGAGGGATTACAATTGCTTAAGAACTGGGCTGCGATGTATTGATACGTCTACCCCTCACCCATTCCATACCCAATACATTCCCCAGCATCAATAGCATACCATAAAAAGTATCTTCAAAAGGGATAGTATACATACGGATGCCCAGGTTTTCTGCATCATCATATTGCACTACCGGCAGCGCGGTAAGAAAACCATTTACTATAAAGAAAGGTATAATACTGATAGCATAGCAGGTAAAGAATGCTGCTGCATTAAAAGAAGGGAATATATTACGAAAAGTATGCAACAACAACATGGCAAAACCGCAAAAAGAAAAAGTAGTAAATGTGTAGGCTTTATAGCTGAACATTAAGCCCGTCAATACCAGCAGCACACCCAATGGCAACATTAATTGCCACCCCCAATCCTTCCGCTGCCTGAAGGGAAAGTAAGCCAGCAGGCATTCATAGATAAACGTACAGCTATACGGTACAGCCAGGAAGAACAGCCACTCTTCGATAGGCAAGCCGAAAAACTTTACCCCCAGTATATATGCATCGTTGAAAGACCATACCGCTTGATGCGTAAAGAGCGCATCCCACGCCAGGAAAAATAATCCCGTACCCAACAGTCCTACCCATAAATAGCGCCATTGCCTGTGAAAAGCCACCTTCTTATCAAAGCTTAATAATAAGGGGAAAATGATCGTAAGAAAATCGATGAGCAGATAGGTATAATGGTTGTTCATCATCAGGCTGTTTTTGCCTTTTTACCTAATGTGCCCATCGCTTCATCCTTACGCACCTTATCCCAATATTTAGCAGGCACAATCAGCAGCCCAAAGGACTCACCACCTTCTTTTACTCTATGTTTATGATGCATTTTGTGCGCCCAGCGTATTACTTTGATGTAGTGGTTATTGCTGCGAGTAAACCATTTGAAGCGCTGATGTATGATAACATCGTGCACTAGGAAATAGCACCAGCCATACATAAAGATGCCTGCACCTATAGACACCATCCATCCCCATGCATTCATCAGGCCGAACATAATACACAACCAGCAGGGTACAGCAAAAATGAGGAAAAATGCATCATTCTTCTGAAACGGATGATAGCCGCCATCGTGATGGTCTTCGTGCAGATACCACAGCACACCATGCATCACATACTTATGCGTCACCCAAGCCACAAATTCCATAAAAAGGAATGTAGCCAGCGCTATCAGTATGTAGAAAATCCATATCATAACAGTATCCTCAAAGCAATGAAAAATAATGCCTGAACTACCAACAAATTTAAACTGAATTGGTTCGGTTTTAGTTCCATTTTTTGCCAGAGCACGGCCGGCAGCAGACTTACCAGCCACCAGCTTATGTAGTTATACACCGGCACTTCATCGCCTGCCCATTGCCAGTATTCCAGCCTGATAGCTGCAGGCTCCAGCAACCAATCGTAGGCCGTTGCTATCGTAGCGGCGCATACTGGCATCCACCATGTGCGTTTGGTTATTCGGGCGGCTATCCCTATTGCCCCTGCTACCACTACTATCCAGTTTACCCCGATTATTAAAGGTATTTCCAGCCATTTAATGCCTAATACATTACCATAACTATAACTCCCGAAAAGCCACCTGGTATGCACACCCACCCATTCGGCCCAAAAGCCGCATAAATAGGCAACTATAGCCCATTTGATGAATACACCCCTGTTGGAATCATAAGAAAACACCAACAAGCCAAACATGAACAAAAGATGAAAAGGTGTCGTAAAACTGATCAGTTCGCTTTTGAAAACGGCGATGCCGAGCAGTCCTATCAGATGAAACAATATGGCAATACCTGTCAATATCTGTTGGCGAGATAGCATTATTGGTCTTTGTTGCAATATTTCATAAGCGCTTCCTGTGCAGGCTGGTAACCAAGGTTACGGGCACGGTTCAGGTCGTGGCAAGGCATTTGCCTGGCTTCGTGCTTCGCCATACCACGCCAGTACCATGCTTCCGCATTTTGCGGATTGCGTTCTATCACCAGGCTGCAATCGTGTATGGCACCGCGATAGTCACCCAGCCGTATTTTCAAAATGCCGCGGCGCAAGTAAAACAATGGCTCATTATTGCCATATTCTACTGCTTTGTTATAGCTGCTTATTGCTGTCTCCAGGCTGCCTGTCTGTTCCAGACAATTCCCTTTTATAAAATGGGCGCGGGCATTATACGGCTCCTGTTGCAATACTATTTCAATGTCATTCAGCGCACGCAATGGCTGGCCAGCCTGCTGGTACAATAGTGCTCTTGAAAATAACGCCTTTGTGTATTGATTAATGTTTACACTCCTATTCAATGCTGCTTCCGCTTCGCTCAGCTCACCTTTGCGCAGGTGCAGCACACCTTTGTTATACCATGCCTTATAATTATTGCCGTCCAGCTTTATGGCCTCATCTATATACTTCAGCGCTTCATTATACCTGCCCTGCACCATATATACACCACCCAGACTGTTTTGCGCTACTGCCGATTGGGGATGCGTTTCTACGATAGCCTCCCAAAACTGCAGTTCCGACTGCCATATTTCATTACGGTTGAAAGTAGTGAATAGAAAGAGAACAGATATTATGGCCGCCGATGCTATGGCAATAACCTGTTTACCTCTTTTCGCCAATACATCAAACAACAGGTAAGTAAGTGGAAGCCATACACCAATGCAAGCTATATACAGATACCTGTCGGCCATAAGCACCTCGCCAAACTGCACGAATTGCAGCACTATGGCAATATTTACGGTGTAGAATAATATACCACCGCTCAGCAAATACCATTTTCGTTTATAAGCTATCACACCGGTTGTTACAATACCCAGCGCCAGTAACAGGAATAGGTAATGAATAGCTCCCGGCGACGCGGGGTAAGGATACAGCACCGATAGCTTTACCGGTACTAATAAATGAATGATATACTGCACATATGCATAGCCCGCATATACAATGGCATTCCATGCGGTGGTATCGTGATGCGCCAGGAAGGCGCCCGACTTTTGGGCGCTGATGGCCACAAGGCCCAGCACAACAGCGGCTGCCAATAAGGGTAGCTTTTCCAGCCACACTTTGGCTTTGCGCAATGGCCTGTGCAACCATATATCTACCGCTATTAATGTTAATGGCAATGTTACTGCAGCTGCTTTTGATAGCATGGCAGCTACCCCGGCTACTATCACCAGCAGTAAATAGCCTATGCGTTCTTCAGCCACGTAACGGGTGTATAGCCACAGGCTGCTCAAAAAGAAAAAGCCATATAGCACATTCTTCCTTTCTGCCACCCACGATACACTTTCTGTCTGCACCGGGTGTACGGCAAACAATATGGCGACAAAGAATGCAACCCATATATTCGCTTGTACACTTTTTGCAAAAGCGTACAGCAATAAAGCATTAGCTATGTGTAACAGGATGTTTGTAATATGGTAACCGCCCGGTGCAGCACCCCAAAACATATGGTCTATCGCATAGCTCAGCATAGTGAGCGGATGATAGTTACCTATATAAAACGAAGAGAACCAACGCGATAGGTTGTCGACCGAAAAATTCTGTATATCCTTGTTATTCGCTACGTAGTCTGCATCATCCCAACTGATAAACCCGGCATCAAATATTTTGAAATATGCCAACAGTACTGCTACTACAATCATAGCAGCATGCATCCATGAGATATATTTCTTTTGATAGGTTTCCGCCATTGGCCTTAAAGCTAATCTAAAATTAATCTATTCCCATTTCCAGTTTGCCACCCCATGTTGGTAGCTAATCCTTTCACCACCGGCTAACAATACCTGCAGGTCACCCGTCATTGTCACACTATCAATTACTCCTTCCCATTCTTTATTATCATTGTAAAATCGCTGCACCTGCCCTATCCTATATAAATAGTCGTTATATTTTTGTAGTACTACTTCATCTGTCTGCCGGGTTAATAAATTCTTGAATATTTCAGCACGTACTTGTTTGCACATATCCATTACACCAAACTGCTTTCCACATTCTATTTTTAAAGATGTGCTATAAGGCAAATCTATGGGCATATTTTCTTGCTGTACATTCAGCCCGAAGCCAATGATACTGTACACCCAGTTACTGCCACGGAGTATGTTCTCAATAAGCACCCCTCCTGCCTTTTTGTCATTAATTATAATATCATTGGGCCATTTGATGCGTACATCCCATCCTTCATAAAGGTGTTGGATAGTATCGGCAATGGCCGCCGCCACTCTCATATTAAACAGTGATTGACAGTCCAGGCTGTATTCCGGCACTACCAGCACGCTCATCAGCAGGCTTTGGCCGACATCATCCTGCCATTTGCGCCCACGCTGCCCTTTGCCGTGTGTTTGCTCCCTGGCAACGATTGTCAGTCCCGGCTGTGCCGTATCGGCATCTACCAGCCGCATGGCATAGTTATTGGTGCTGTCTATACTGTCAAGTTCTATGATCGGGGCATCCAGTAAGTATTGTAAGCTTAGTGCCAAAAAGATTATTTAATTTTGAATGATTATACTGATATTGCCAAACAAAAATAGACTTTTACCGATTTGGAGAAAATAATCACTGCATTACAGGGCCGCAAAAAATCCCCTGCCCGCCTTACAAAAAACAATAAGATCTTTAAAGCTATCATTAAAGCTATAAAGGAAAAGAAAGGTGAAAATATTGTGTCGCTCGATTTGAAAAAGATCGACGAAGCGGTAGCAGATTATTTTGTTGTGTGCGAAGCGCAATCGAATACTCAAATAAATGCGATAGCCGATTTTGTAGAGGAAACGGTAAAAAAAGAATGCGACGAAAAACCGTATCATATAGAACGCAGCGACCAGTGGACACTGGTGGACTATGTGAATATAGTAGTCCACATCTTCCAGAAAGACTACCGGAAGTTTTACGACCTGGAAAGCCTATGGGAAGATGCTGGCAGAGAAGAACACAATGATTAATAATTTGTACTCGGATAATAATAAGTTTTAAAGGAACGATGGAAGAAAATAAAAATAAACGTCCTATAGGTACCGGAGATGGTAAAGGCGGGCCAAAAAAAGGGCCCCGCTTCAATATATATTGGGTATATGCATTGCTGGTAATTGTATTGCTGGGTTTGCAGCTTTTTAGCGGCAACATGTACACGGGCACCAAAGAAATAGGCTTTCAGGATTTTAAAAGAGAATACCTTGACAAAGGCATTGTTGAAGAAGTGGTTATTGTAAACAAAAGCGAAGCCGAAGTTTACACAAAATCCAATGCAACCACTACAGATAAATCTCCGTTTGCCAGCAAGGGTAAGGAACCTGCCGTGCGCTTTACCATTGGTAGCGTAGAGCAGTTTGAGAACAATCTGAAAGATGCACAGGCAAACATACCTGAAGACCAACGTGTACGTGTAAAGTACCAGGACCGTGTAAGCATGCTACGCGAAGTTTCCAACTTCCTGCTGCCTGCATTGCTGCTAATAGCTATGTGGTTCCTGATAATGCGTAAAATGGGTGGTGGTGCCGGTGGCGCCGGTGGTGCCGGTGGTATCTTCAACATTGGTAAATCAAAAGCACAGCTGTTTGAAAAAGGCACACGTGTTACCATAACGTTTAACGATGTAGCTGGTCTTGACGAAGCAAAAGTGGAGGTAATGGAGATCGTTGATTTCCTGAAAAATCCTAAAAAGTACACTGCACTGGGTGGTAAGATACCTAAAGGCGCATTGCTGGTAGGCCCTCCGGGTACCGGTAAAACCCTGCTGGCTAAAGCTGTAGCAGGTGAAGCACAGGTTCCTTTCTTCTCTATGTCAGGCTCTGATTTTGTGGAGTTGTTTGTGGGTGTGGGTGCCAGCCGTGTTCGCGACCTGTTCAAGCAAGCGCGTGAAAAAGCACCTTGTATCGTGTTTATAGATGAGATAGACGCCATAGGCCGTGCACGTGGTAAGAACGTAGTAATGAGCAATGACGAGCGCGAAAATACATTGAACCAGCTGCTGGTAGAAATGGATGGTTTTAGCGGCGATACCGGTATCATAGTACTGGCTGCTACCAACCGTCCGGATGTACTGGATACAGCCCTGCTGCGCCCCGGCCGTTTCGACCGCCAGATATCTATAGATATACCGGATGTAAAAGGCCGCGAAAAAATATTTGAAGTGCACCTGAAACCTATCAAAAGGTCGAAAGACCTGGATATACACAAGTTGGCTGTACAAACACCGGGATTTGCCGGCGCTGATATAGCAAACATCTGTAACGAGGCAGCCCTTATAGCTGCACGTAAAGGCAAGACGGAAGTTACTATGGATGACTTCAATGATGCTATTGACCGTGTTATAGGTGGACTTGAGAAAAAGAACAAGATCATCTCTCCGGAAGAGAAGAAAGTAATAGCCTACCACGAAGCAGGCCATGCTGTAGCAGGCTGGTTCCTGGAACATGCACACCCACTGGTAAAAGTTACCATCGTACCGCGCGGTGTAGCAGCATTGGGTTATGCGCAATACCTGCCTAAAGAGGTGTATATACGTAATACAGACCACCTGCTGGACGATATGTGCATGACCCTGGGTGGCCGAGCGGTAGAAGATATCGTCTTCAATAAAATATCTACCGGTGCATTGAGCGACCTGCAACACGTTACCCGTATGGCATATGCTATGGTATCTATGTATGGTATGAATGATAAAATAGGTAACATCTCATTCTACGATCCTCAAAGCGAAGGCAGCTTCTCTAAGCCTTATTCTGAAGAAACAGGCAGGATAATAGATGACGAGGTACGCAAACTGGTAGATATGGCTTACCGCAGAACTAAACAGCTGCTAACAGAAAAAATAGATGCCGTACGCGCTATAGCGGAAGAACTACTGAAGAAAGAGGTATTATACAAAGATGACCTGGATCGTATGAT
>JANLJF010000135.1 GCA_029255605.1 Azovibrio restrictus | reverse complement strand
GCGCAATATCGAAGAGGAAGTAGTATCTAAATCAAAAGGTAAAGTAAGTGCTGAGTAATCAGTAGCTTACCCCGAAAATAAATAAGCCGCTCTGCACCCGCAGGGCGGTTTTATTTTGTACTTACCCCTCATCATTTTGACATTCGGCCTGCGATGATTATTTTTGCGCAAATCTCACGCGCTTTTGAAGACCCTGCTTGATACTAAGCAATTAGACATTACGCTTCACCGCCTCGCTCATCAACTGATTGAGAACCACCTTCAATTTCAAGATACCGTTATCATAGGCATACAACCCCGTGGTGTGTGGCTGTCTGACCGTGTAGCCGAATTGCTGGGCAGGATAACGGGGCAGAAGATACCCTACGGCAAACTGGACATTACCTTTTACCGCGATGACGTGCACCAGGCAGGGCAGGAGATGAATGTGCCATCGCAAACGGATGTCCCCTTTAGCATAGAAGATAAGAACGTAATACTGATAGACGATGTGCTGCACACCGGCCGCACCATACGCAGCGCCATGGATGCCCTGATAGACTTTGGCAGGCCCAAAGGTGTGGAGCTATTGGTATTGATAGACCGCCGTTTCAGCCGCGAACTGCCTATACAGCCCGACTATGTAGGCCAGACGGTAGATACCATCATCACGCAGAAGGTGAAGGTGTACTGGAACGAAAAGGATGGAAAAGACGAAGTAGTACTTATTGACTAAAATAGATTTAAAAACACAAATGGCATTATCTGTAAAACACTTGCTTGGTATCAAAGAACTGCAAACGGAAGATATACACCGCATCTTCCGGACGGCAGATAATTTTAAGCAGGTATTGCAGCGACAGATAAAGAAAGTACCCACACTACGCGATACTACGATAGCCAATGTGTTCTTCGAAAACTCTACACGTACCCGTATCTCCTTCGAGCTGGCAGAAAGACGCCTGAGTGCAGATGTGGTAAACTTCTCCGCATCGGGCTCATCGGTTTCTAAGGGCGAAACCCTGATAGATACGGTAAATAATATACTGGCCATGAAGGTGGATATGGTGGTCATGCGCCACTCTGCCAGCGGTGCGCCCTGGTTCCTTGCCAATCATATAGATGCCAGCATCATCAATGCCGGCGATGGTATCAATGAACATCCTACACAGGCCCTGCTCGATGCCTTTTCCATACGCGAAAGGCTGGGTGATGTAAAGGGTAAGCGTATAGCCATCATCGGCGATATTATGCACTCTCGTGTAGCGCTGAGTAATATCTACTGCCTTAGCAAGCTGGGTGCTGAAATAATGGTGGCAGGCCCGCCCACACTGATACCAAAGCATATAGAAGGTATGGGCGTAAAGGTGGAATATGATGTAAAGAAAGCACTGATGTGGTGCGATGCAGCCAACGTATTGCGCATACAACTGGAGCGTCAGCATAAGCCATTGTTCTCTACACTGCGCGAATATGGTTTGTATTACGGCATCAACAAGCATATGCTCGATGCACTGGAAAGAGAGATTGTTATCATGCACCCCGGCCCTATAAATAGGGGAGTAGAACTAAGTTCTGATGCGGCAGATAGCAAGCAGTCCATCATCCTCGACCAGGTAGAAAATGGTGTGGCCATACGCATGGCAGTGCTGTACCTGCTATCGGGCAAAAGTAGTGGAGAACTTCCCGAATAAGCTATTTCCTGTACAGCACGTATTTCCTGAATACATAAGGCTGCTCTTTAAAGCCCATGTTCACAACGCTATCTCTAAAATTGCCCTGGCATAGTTGCTTGTCGGCTAAGATGTAGGTAGCCGTAGGGTAATCCAGGTTCACCTCCATCCTATTATATCGTTGCAGGTATGAAAGGAAGGCAAAATCATTGTCCATCTCTTTGCACACACCTACACGTTCGCCCAGCGGCACATATTGCAGCAGGGTTTTCATATCACTTACCAGTTCTTCATCCCGCCCTATCTTTCCATACCGTGTGCCTATGTAGGCAGTAGCCCCCAGCGTAATCACTACCAGTATCACATTTATGATGCGTATAGCGGATGTCTTTATATGATTGTTGGTTGTCAGTGCAGCAAAGAAAGGGTAGCCCAGCAAACCAATAGCTATAGCATAATATGGGAACGATGGCACCAGGTAAAACGAACGCTGCTTTACACTCAGCATAATGGGCAACGATGCACTAACGGCTAACAGGGTAAAGAACAATAAGGCTTTTTTACGTTCAGGTAATACTGTAGCACTTCGTTTCAATAGCTTCGATAAACCGAACACCAGAAGCACAGCACCTAATCCCGGTAGCAGTTGCGATAGTAATTCGGGTATAACGGCAAAACGTCCCAGTCCGCCACCTGTCACTTCCCGCTTGCCCGATAAGGCCATTAACACCTGTTGATTCAGGTATTCCTGTAGGCATGCTTTAGCAGCAGGTATGGTTAGCAACAGGCCATAACAAGCAGCAAGTGTAGCTGCTAAAACGATGGTAAGCACCATGATTTTACCTAACGATGGCTTGCGATATACCAGCCAATATATGGCAGGCATCCCCAACGGAAAAATACCCACCGGCCCTTTGGTGAGTGTGGCCAGGAATATCATGCTGCTCGCAGCTATAAATGATAATGTAGATACTTTGCCCGATTGTAGGGTAGTGTACAGTATAGCCACGGCTGCCAGGTCGAATATCGCCATTGTGCTATCCAGCAGGTTGTTAGGGTATGCCCACATCACCGTTGGCATAATGCCCCAGCACAGTAGCGTGAACACAAATGACTGACGGTAATTTGTATCTGTACTTACACTGTTCCATACCTTTTGCATCAGCAGTGCGGTTACCAGCCAGCTTACCAGGCAATAGAAGCGTTCGGTCAGGTAATGGTCGCCCAATGTTTTAAAGAACAGCGACTGTATACCAAACATCAGTGGCGGATGTTCTGAAAAACGCCAGTTGCCCCGGAAGTATACATCCCAGAAGGTGCCTTTACCTATTGCAAGATTTCTTGATATGGCAGCGTACGTCACACCATCAAAGAACATGCCCTCTTGTATAGCCCTGTCGAGGAAACTGGTGAGCAGGAAGATAATGAACAGGAAACCCAACGGGCGGGCAAGGTTGTATGGCGCATTGTTAGTAGACACGGGTGCAAATTTGGTGATTTATGATAGAAAAATAGCTGTAAAGTAGCAGCTTTATTAGTTTTTCCACTTTCTTGCTTCTACTGAATTTCATATCGTATCTTTGATGGCTGTTTACAAGAAGGGATAACCCTTTACAGTATATCTATAACTAATATAGCTGACTATGTCATCAACCTGGTTTCGTCGTATTAAGAAAGGAATTTTAACCAGCACGAACGAGAAGAAGGAAGCGCCGGACGGAATATGGCATAAATGCCCTGAGTGCAAAACCACCACTACGGTGCAGGAACTGGAGGAGCATTATTATGTATGCCCCAAGTGTAATTACCACAACCGCATCAATTCAGAAGAATACTTCAACATACTTTTTGATGAAGAGTATGATGTTCAACTGCTTTTTGAAAATATAGCGCCAAAAGACAAACTGGGCTTTGTAGACCTGAAGCCTTATGATGCCCGCCTTAGGGATGCGCAACGCAGCACAGGCCTGAAAGATGCCATGACGGTAGGGGTAGGTAAAATAAATGGTAACAACCTGGTGATAGCCTGCATGAACTTCAACTTCATAGGTGGCTCTATGGGTAGTGTGGTAGGTGAAAAAATATCTCGCGGTATCGATTATGCCATACAGCACAAAATGCCGTTCATGATCATCTCTAAATCTGGTGGTGCACGTATGATGGAAAGTGCCTTCTCGCTGATGCAGATGGCTAAAACATCGGCAAAGCTGACACAACTGGCAAAGGCACAACTGCCTTACATATCGCTGATGACTGACCCAACTACGGGTGGTGTTACCGCATCTTACGCCATGCTGGGCGATATCAATATAGCAGAGCCTAAGGCACTGATAGGTTTTGCAGGCCCGCGTGTTATTAAAGAAACCATCAAGAAAGACCTGCCGCCGGGCTTCCAGCGTTCAGAGTTCCTGCTCGACCATGGTTTCCTCGATTTTATAGTACAACGTCAGAACCTGAAAGAAAAACTGACCAACGTAATAGAATGGTATATGAAAGGGAAGTAATTTCCCTTTTCGTTATTTAGAATACACACCACATTGGCTAACGAAAAAGTCTACATAAAGAACCGCCCCGCAACATTTGAATATGCCATTGAAGACAGGCTTACAGCCGGTATTATGCTTACCGGTTCCGAAATAAAATCGGTACGCAACAGCAAGGTCAGCTTCAATGATAGTTACTGTTTCTTTCATAAAGGCGAACTCTGGATAAAAAGCCTGCACATAGCCCAATACGTCAATGCCGGGTATGCCGGCCACGACCCGGTACGTGAGCGCAAACTGCTGCTCAATAAACGGGAACTACGCAAGTGGGAAACAAAGATGAAGGAGAAAGGCTTTACCATAGTGCCATTAGCTATGTTCATCAATGAGAATGGCTATGCTAAGGTAGAACTGGGACTGGGTAAGGGTAAAAAGCTGCATGATAAACGCGAAACCATCAAATCGCGCGATGCAGATAGAGAAATGAAACGTTTCCTGAAATAACCAGAAATAAATACTTGAAAAAAGAGTCGGTTGCTATTCAACCGACTCTTTAAATGTAATACCATAATGGTTTAACTCTGTCATTACCGGCCTGTATACAGAAGGCATATTGGGAATGTGGACCCCTATGGGTGGATTTAATTTTTGAGTCAGTACCAGCTTGGTAAGCACTGCCATTGGCAAGCCTACAGTTTTAGCCATGGCCGAATGGTCCATACTTTCCCCCTCTATTACCATGCCGCTGGTTAGCTTTATCTTCTTGCCCTTGTGCATGTATTCTACCTCGTGTACCATCACCACCATGTCTTTGTCGCGAGGCTTCATCTCCCATTTTTCCAGCAATAACCCCAACAATATATCGGCAGAAGAATTGTATTCTTTACGTATGAGTATAGGTTCAAACAGGTCGAGCCATGCCAGCATACTGATGATTTTATCATCAGCATCTACACTCAGCTTTTCAGCCACGTGCTCTTTCAGCGATTTTGTGCTTTGGGTATAACCTGTTTTTTTTGCTACCCAGCTTTCGTACGTTTCTCCCTTCGAGCTGAAACCATCTTCCTGGCTATTGAGCCCCAGGTCTATAATAGCCTGCCAGCCCTTGCAAAACACAGGGTGCCTGAGCGTAGCCCTCAGGAAGGTTTTTATTTCCGGCACTTCGTATTGGTCCAGGTATTTCAGCGAATCGCGGTTGGGGTAGTAGGCCAGTGTGCCCAGGTCATCTACCTTCAGCTTTTTGCAATTCTCAAATATTTCCTCATAGGGCACCGTTACTTCCTTGCCGTTCAGTAAGTACTGTGCACCACCCAATCCCGCAGTGATGATGTTCTTGGGGTTCCAGGTAAATTTATAATGCCATGGATTGTCATCCGAAACCGGTGATATCAATCCGCCGCAATAAGATTTGAATGAAGTAATGGTAGCCGCTACACGCTGTATGCTGTGGATGATCTGGTTGGCCGTCATATGGTCTATGCCGGGGTCCAGCCCCATTTCACACATAAACATCAGGCCTGCCTCTTTCACGGCTTTATCCATCTCTTTCAGTTCCGGCGATACATAAGAAGATGTAATAAGATTCTTCTTATATTTAAGGCAGTCTTTAGCAAGATGAATGTGAAGATGGGGAGGCATCAGCGATACTACAATATCAGCACGTTCTACCAGAGGTTCACGCTGTTTTGCACTCGTAATGTCTATTACAGCCGCTTCTGCATATGGGCTGTCGTTTGTTTTGTCTGCTATCGCTTCTTTGCTACCGTCAGCAACTATTACTTTCCACTTATATTTAGGGGCTTGGGAAAGTAGATATTCGATCAGGTATATTGAAGATTTACCGGCACCTGCCACCAGTATTGTCTGCATAATAACCCTTAGAAAAAGTGTAATTTAAAGTCCAAAAGTAAAGGTATTATTCTGTACCTGCAAATAGATTTAAAGTTTTTTTTATAATAATATAACCTAATTATCAGTAAATTATGTCTGCTATTTGGAAATCATATGGGGCTACAGTAGCTGATTTGAACCAATTGAGTAAAGGTACTATGGCTGAAGTGTTAGACATCACTTTCACGGAAATAGGTGATAACTACCTGAAAGCCAGCATGCCTGTAGATAACAGAACCCATCAGCCATATGGGCTGCTGCATGGCGGTGCTTCTGCGGCTTTGGCCGAAACAATAGGAAGTGTTGCTTCTTCGCTTTGTATAAATACGGAAAAACAAATATGCGTTGGGATAGAGATAAACTGCAACCATATTCGTGGTAAAAAAGACGGCCTGGTAACAGCCACTGCCGAAGCCCTGCACATTGGCAGCACTACGCATGTGTGGGATATTAAGATACGCGACGAACGTGAAAAACTTGTATGTGTCAGCAGGCTTACGGTGGCTATACTTAAAAAGCCATAGCTTTCTATCTATTATTTCAATTTCGATACCCTGAGTATGGGGCTGTTCATCACGGTGATCTCGAAACTTTTAATGTCGTATTGATAAGGTGAGGTCCTAAAGTTTTGCAAGTTATAATCCAGTAAACTGTCCTTCTCTGTTACGATAAACCGCTTTCGGATATCAGCAGGTAAACAATCAACATTACTGCGCAGCGGTATATTATAATTTAAATAAATACTATCTCTGCTGTCATTTGCAGCTATCCATTTCAGGCCGGCTTTGTAAGAGTGGCCCCAGTAGTCCAGTTCAAAGTGCTGCATCAGGTAGCCAGGTTTCCGGGATATCAACTCATTAAAATAAACATTCTGGTAAGGGTGCCATCTTACAAAAAAGACGATTACGAGTATGAGCTGTGCGGCGTATAAAACCAATGCAGGCCATTTTATTCGTGTCTGCCATATTTTGTACAAGGCTAATGAACCAAGCAATATAAAAGCAGGATAGATGAAATAAAGGTGCCTCCAATCATCATACAGCACAGAGTTCAACACAATGACCATTGCCACAGGTGCAGCAAAGCAGAATAAATACAGCAGGTAATTTTTGTACCGGCTATGGTCTAACATTTTTAAACGCTTAGTAACAATAAGCGATAACACATATGCTACACCTCCTAAGCCCGTTAGTAGCCATATCAATGGTACTGTAATGCTAAACCATTCAGGTATATAATACCACGGAAGTTGTAATGCACTGATAACCGTTCCATTTAGCAATACATGTCCTTCCCACCTGAATTTAGAAAATGTTGTAAAAGCCTCTATCAGGTTATTTACAGGGTCTTTCCACAAGTATGGCCAGCAAATGTACATTGTAAGCACACAACCTATAGTCAGCAGCAAAGCATTGAAAAGGATGGTTTTAATCCTGCGCTTTTCTATGATGGCTTTAATAAAATCGTATAGCAGGAATATATATAACGGTCCCGTAATGATAACATTCATCAAACGGATGCTGATGGCGTATCCCACGCAGATACCTAATAACAGGTAAGCTGCAGACTTTTGCTTTTCAAATGCCCTTGCAGACAGGTAAAAACATAATAGCAAAGTCGATAATGAGGGAATATCCTTAGTGTTATAAAAAGTATGGGGGTAAATACGGGGTTCTAATACCAACATGATAAATGTAAAACAGGCAATCCATTGGTTTTGGAAAAGCCGCAGGGATAAGAGATAACCCACAAACATGCATAGTAAGAAGAAAAGATGGGTCACCAGGTGTCGCATTAGGAATATATCATGATTATCAGTCAGCTTTAATACCCGCTCCAGGATAATCAATGGTAATTCAAAGCCTACACCATATTCCTTATCGAAAAATGTTTCAAGTTCATTGTCATTATGAAAAACATAGTTGTAGTTAATGGTGCCTATGCGGTGTTGTGCAAATTCATCGTAGCTGATGCCATAATCCTCATGAAGAAATAGGCCTAATGCAATAAAAAAAAGTAGCAATATGATGCCCGGCCACTTACTTATATTAGTTTTCATTTACTAGTGTCGCTGTGTATTGCTACCTGCTTAAAACTGGTTTTCAGACGATGTTATTATGGACTGTAATGATAGATAAATTTATCGTCATTTTGAATGTTAAAAAACGGTGGATTACTTAAATATATTGCAATATAAAGGCATAAACCCTAAGGGAATTGATTATATTTGCTGTTCTATTTTTAATACCCATTTATGGATCAAAACAACCAGGATTTAACACCACAAGACGACGCGTCCAACGAATCGAACAAGATCATCCAGGTTAATATTGAAGAACAAATGAAGACCGCCTATATCGATTATTCTATGTCGGTAATAGTAGGGCGTGCACTGCCTGATGTTCGCGATGGTTTAAAACCTGTACACCGCCGTGTATTATTTGCTATGCACGAGCTGGGTGTTAACTATAATAAGCCTTATAAGAAGTCTGCCCGTATCGTGGGTGAGGTGCTGGGTAAATACCACCCTCACGGTGATAGTTCGGTATATGATGCCATGGTGCGTATGGCCCAGCCATGGAGCATGCGCTACATGCTGGTAGATGGCCAGGGTAACTATGGCTCTCAGGATGGCGATGGCCCGGCGGCTATGCGTTATACCGAAGCCCGCCTGCAACGCCTGGCAGAGGGTATGATGGAAGACCTGGATAAAGAGACCGTTGATTTCTCGCTGAACTTCGACGACTCGCTGCAGGAGCCTACCGTTATGCCTACACGTATACCCCAGTTGCTGCTGAATGGCTCATCGGGTATTGCCGTAGGTATGGCTACCAATATGATGCCCCACAACCTGAACGAGGTGGTAGATGGCTGTATTGCTTACATTGAGAATAACGAAATAACGATAGACGAGCTGATGAAGCACGTCAAGGCTCCCGATTTTCCTACCGGTGGTATCATTTATGGTATCGATGGTATCAAAGCAGGTATGCACACCGGCCGTGGCAGGGTAGTGCTGCGTGGCCGTGTAAATGTGGAAACTACTAAAACAGGCAGGGAACAGATAGTAATCAGCGAAGTGCCTTACCAGGTAAGCCGCGATGCCCTGGCTGAAAAGATAGGCTATCTTGTAAATAACAAGATCATCGAGGGTATTACCCACGTAGCCAACGAATCGAATAAAGACGGTACCCGTATCGTAGTAGAAATACGCCGCGATGCGGTAGCTCAGGTTATCATCAACCAACTGTACAAGTATAGCGAGCTGCAAACCTCCTACGGTATCAATAACGTAGCGTTGGTAGGTGGCCGCCCTAAAATACTGAACCTGAAAGACCTTATTTCAGAGTTCGTACACTTCCGTCACGAGGTAGTAGTGCGGCGTACACAGTTTGAATTGCGTGAGGCTGAAAAACGTGCACACATCTTAGAAGGCTACCTCATAGCACTCGACCACCTGGACGAGGTGATATCGCTGATACGTAACTCAGTGAATCCCGAAGAGGCTAAGAATGGCTTGATGGAGAAATTCGGCATGACCGAAATACAGTCGAAAGCCGTGCTGGAACTGCGCCTGCAAAGGTTGACGGGTATGGAGCGCGATAAGATACGCGAAGAACATGCCGAGCTGATGCAACAGATAGCACACCTGAAAGAGATATTGGCAAATGAAGGCATGCGCTACCAGATCATCAAAGATGAGCTGCTGGATGTTAAAAAGAAATTTGGCGATGATCGTAAGTCAGAGATACAATACCTGGCTAACGAAATGCGCATAGAAGACCTGATAGAAGAGGAAGATGTGGTAATTACCGTATCTCACCTGGGTTACATCAAGCGCACATCTGCTGCTGAATACCGTGCACAGCGCCGTGGTGGCCGTGGTGCCATGGGTGGCCGCACGCGCGATGAAGATTATATCGAGCACCTGTTCATTGCCTCTACGCACCATACGCTCATGTTCTTTACTGAAAAAGGACGTTGCTACTGGCTGAAAGTATACGAGATACCGGAGGCAGACAGGAATGCCAAAGGCCGTGCTATCCAAAACCTGATACAACTGCCGCCGGACGATAAGATACGTACCGTGATAGATATACCGAACCTGGAAGATAAAGACTACATCCTGAAACACAATATTGTATTGTGTACCAAGCAAGGCATTATTAAGAAAACTTCGCTGGAAGATTTCAGCCGTCCACGTCAGAATGGTGTGAATGCGATAACCATACAGGAGGGCGACCAACTGCTGGATGTATCGCTGACAGACGGCGAAAGTTATATCATGATGGCCATACGCAGTGGCCGTGCTATTTGCTTCGAAGAAACCAAAGTGCGTACTACCGGCCGTGGCGCAATAGGTGTATTTGGTATAGAGCTGGATGAGAGTAACGATGAAGTGATAGGTATGATATGCCTGCCTAAAGAAGATATATCTAAACAGATACTGGTAGTTTCTGAAAAGGGCTTAGGTAAGCGTACACCGTTCCTTGAGCTTTTGGATGATACAGCTACTGAAGAAGATAAGGCAAAAGCCATTCGCTTGAAAGATGCTGATGGTAATGAAATGATGTACCAATTGTCTTACCGTATCACCAACCGCGGTGGTAAAGGTGTACGGACCATCAACACTACCGAAAAAACAGGTGCACTGGTGGGGCTGCTGGCAGTTGAAAAAAGCGATGACCTGATGATAACCTGCAAGTCAGGTATTACCATTCGTATGAAGGTAGAAAACATCCGCGAAGCCGGCCGTGCTACACAGGGTGTTAGGTTGATAAACCTGGACGAAGGTGATCAGATAGCAGCCATAGCGCGTATTGAAGAACAGGAAGAAAATGCAGAAGGTGCTGAAGACACTGCTACCGAAAACAGCTGTGAAGGCGAAACAGCACCAACAGTAGAATAATATTTGTAATATTAATGCAATATTAACTTACCAAACACCCGTCTATTCGCAATAAACGGGTGTTTTCTTTTTAATTTAGCAACCGATTTCAATAAGGACAATTTTCAAAAACAACAGGATGAAAAAAGCGAGTTTAGTTACAGCCATTTTAGCTATTAGCTTTTCAGCAATGGCACAAAAGCAGAATATTCAAACTGCCAGCAACTATCTTAAAGATAAAGATTACGAGAAAGCCATTGAATACATCAACATGGCTACAAACGACCCTTCTACAAAGGACAATGCAAAAACATGGTATGTAAAAGGGAATATATATATGGATATGCAGCAAGACCCTGCTAAAAAAGATAAGAAACCTTATCGTGAAGCTGCTGCTGCATATAAAAAGGTAACGGAACTGGATGCAAAGTATGAGAGGGAGAATGTAGATAATGGTCTGTTGCTGTCTGCTTTCAATTTCTATAACGATGCGGTTGTAGAGTACAATGCAAAAAAATATGATGATGCATATGCACTGGCTAAAAGCACGGTAGACATTCGCAATATAGATGGCGGCAAACGTTTTGCAGGCCGCAAGCAGTTTGACACAATTGCAGCCCAGGCACAAACCATCCAGGCTTTCAGCGCTTACTACAATAAAAAGTACGACGAGGCTTTGCCTGCATTACAAGCGCTAAAATCAGGCCCTATACCTGCCGGTGAAAACATTTACCTGATACTTTCAGACATTTATAAAGTACAGAATAAAGATGCTGAAATGCTGGCTGTGCTGGAAGAGGCAAAGACGAAATTTCCTGAAAGTCAAAATGTTAGAAACGAAGAATTGAACTATTACATTAAAAGCGGCAAGCAGGATATCCTGATAAAAAAACTGGAAGATGCCGTAGCAAAAGACCCTAATAATGCAGAAATATTGTTCAACCTGGCAAATGGCTATATGGGCCTTGCTTTCCCTAAAGATGCCAGCGGTAAAGAACTTCCTAAGCCTGCCAACTTTGCAGAGCTTATTAGCAAGACAGAAGCTACATACACTACTGCTTTGAAGATAGACCCGAATAATGCAGGCTATAATTACAATATGGGTGCGTTCTATTACAACCAGGCTACCGACCTGAACAAGCAAATGAACGATGCTGCCGACCTGATGGATAAAACCAAAGTAGCAGCAGAAAAAAAGAAATACGAAGACAAATATGAAGCGCTGAAAAAAGAGCGTGATGTAATATTTGGTAAGGCCATGCCTTATCTCGACAAAACAGTTCAGATACTGGACCCTAAAGTAGGCAACATGAGTGCAGATGATAAATTCTCTTACCAGTCTGCATTGGTGGCTATGAGGGAAATATATGCCCGCCAAAACAATATGGAAAAAGCCAGCGCATTGAAAAAGAAGCTGGACGAGAGCCGGACTAAGAAATAGTTTGTTAAATTAATATGTGTAAAAGGCAGCCATAGAGCTGCCTTTTATGTTGTAGTAAATATAAAAGTGGTGAATGTGATAAATGTCATCTGCAAATCACTTGGCAATAGCTTAACTTAGCGAAAATTTTTAAGCGATTGTCACAAATAAAAAAACTGGATATTGTTCGTTTCGCTCCCCGGAAAGGTGAGGGTTTCTACGATACACTGAAAAGAAAAGTAGACGCATACTTTACTGATAATAATATAGACCCGCATGGCAATGCTTCCATGAAGCTGAAGACTGTAGCTATGGTGTCGATGTACCTCATACCATATGCTGTTATTGTATCAGGCCTGGCTACCAACCTGTGGTTGTTCTATGCTATGTGGCTGGCAATGGGTATCGGTATGACCGGTATCGGTTGTTCTGTAATGCACGATTCCAACCACGGTTCTTATTCTGATAACAAATCGCTGAATAAGTATCTGGGCAAGATCATAGCCCTGGTAGGTGGCTACGAGGTAACGTGGAAGATACAACACAACATCCTTCATCACACCTATACCAACATAGATGGGTTGGATGATGATATAGATGCTGGTATTTTCCTGCGTTTTTCCCCGCATTCTAAAAAGTATTTCATGCACCGTTACCAGCACTGGTATGCGTGGTTCCTGTATGGTTTGCTTACATTGCAATGGGCTACTATTAAAGATTTCAGGCAGGTATATGATTATCACAAAAAAGACCTGTTGAAGAAAGAAAAGATAACACTAGGCAAGGCTATGCTGCAGTTGGCTATCTACAAAATATTTTATTATCTCTATATTTTTGTTATACCTGTAATGGTTACCGGTATTCCTTTCATGCATGTGTTGTTAGGCTTCCTGTTGATGCATTTTACAGCCGGTTTGCTGTTGTCTTGCATCTTCCAGCTGGCACACGTAATGGAAGAGTGCGAATTTCCTTTGCCTTCTGATGACAGGAAGATGGAAAATAACTGGGCCGTGCATCAACTGCTGAACACTGCAAACTTTTCGCCACGCAGTGCTTTGGTAGGCTGGTTTGTTGGTGGTCTCAACCGCCAGATAGAACATCACCTGTTTCCACATATTTGCCATATACACTATAAGAATATAGCACGGTTTGTAAAGGAAACGGCCAGGGAATACGGATTGCCGTACCAGGAGCAGCCCACCTTTGCACATGCATTGGTAAACCATGGTCGCATGCTGCGTAAACTGGGCCGCGATTAAAAATATTTGGATAGCTTTTTTTATTAATGTTAAACAGTATCTTTGGTAACATTACTAATTAAAAACTATTTACAGTGCAAGAACAAAAATTAACAGGAACTGTAAAGTTCTTTAATGAAGCCAAAGGCTTTGGTTTCATCAAGCATGATGGCACAAACCAGGAGACTTTTGTACACGTTACCGGCCTGAAGGAACAAGTGAAAGAGAACGACCGTGTAGAATTTGAATTGCAGCAAGGTAGAAAAGGCATGAACGCCGTAAACGTTCGTGTTATACGATAGTGATAGACATTTTTTGAAAGCCTTAAGACCAGCTCCTACAGCTGGTCTTTTTATTTGCCCGTTTCACTGTAAGGTGCATCCACAGGTTTTGATTCAGGCGAACCTTTTTGTCTGAGCCATATGGATAGGATCACAATAGTTGCTACAGACAAAAATTCACTCTGCCAGTTTTGAAAAGACTCAAACCAAAAGCGGGCTTGTGTTATGTAATGCTGCCAGTCATCGGGCGGCAGGTTTTTATCAGCCTGCTCTTCATTATGGCTTTTCAGGCTGCCATAAAAGTGCGCAACAAAAGAGGCTATAAATAGCAATATGAGGACTATGGATAATGAATTTTTATAGAGCTTCAGCCATATCCCACCTTTTTTCACCGGCCAGGGTGCATCTGGATGCACTTTTGGCTCACGGTCTACTTCTTCTTTCTCATCCAGTTTTTTAGATTCTGATGAGCCTACTTGCCGCAGATGGACGGTCAGTATTACGTACAGTGCCATTTGTAAAAACTCGCTCTCCCAGTTTTCGAAAGTAGCCTGTATGAAATGGCCACTATGTGCATATTCCGAGAGTGTCTCCTTGGGCTTGCCTTCCTCCTGCAGTTCATCATTGCGCACATGCCATCCGGTTACAAACTGGCCAAACAAAGAGGTGAACATCAATGCAAGTACAACGATGCTAAGGCTGTTTCTATAAAAAAAGCTATGTTTCTTTGTGGTCATGGTTTTAAGGCAGCGAAAAAATTTATGCCACAGTTCACTTTCTTATTTTTGCATATCATACTATCAGAATGAGCACTGCAGATAATTCCATCCTTGGACTGAAACTACCTACAGACCCACGCTGGGCCGATCTCGCTTCCGTATCGCTGGAAGAAATACTGACCGATCATGCCTTTTGCGAGCAGAAGGCAGCCACTCAATGCATATCACTGATACAACGGTATCCCGATAAAATGGATTTGGTGAATGCATTAGCACCTATAGTTACTGAAGAGTGGGGGCACTTTCGTATGGTGTGGGCCGAGATGAAGAAGCGTGGTTATACATTAGGTAAACAGCGAAAGGATGATTATGTAAACCTGCTCCTGCAAAATGAACCCAAGGGCATTCCCGGTGAAGATAAGCTATTGCATAAACTGATGATATGTGCTTTGATAGAAGCGCGCAGTTGCGAGCGGTTCCGTTTATTGTCTGAAACCCTGGAAGAAGAAATGCTCCGGAAGTTCTATTATAAATTTATGGTTTCGGAAGCAGGGCACTATCGTCTTTTCATAGATCTGGCTGAAAAGTACTATCCGCATGACAAGGTAAGGCGCGCATGGCAGCAATGGCTGGGCATTGAAGAAGCGGTATTGCAGCAGCTTGCTCCCCGCGGCGACCGTATGCATTAGTATGCTATACGGCTATTATTTCCCAGGATACCATCTTCAAGAGAAGCGGACAAAAGTGTTTGTACATATGTCAATACGCCCGTATTTTCGTTGTACAAATGGAGGCGCAGAGGCAAATTTAGACTGTCAACAACCACACTTGTCTAATTTTAATTTGTACATTTGTTTAAAATTGCCTAATTTGCCCTGTATAATCCTCAGGGCATATGCTGAATGGTAGTGTAAATAATCCACATGCTGTTATCATGTATATCGACATGAACAGCTTTTTTGCCAGTTGCGAGCAGCAGGAAAATAAAGAATTAAGGGGTAAACCTATTGGCGTCATTACGCACCCCAGCGAATATGCTTGTGTTATTGCTCCTTCTACCGAAGCTAAAAAACATGGAATTAAAACAGGTATGCGCCTTCCTGAATGTAAGGTCCTTTGCCCTGAAATGATTCCTGTTGTAGCCCGTCCTTATATATACAGGCATTATCATCTAGATATATTGAATGTATTGAATTTTTACTGTGACGATGTTAAGGCGAAAAGCATAGATGAGGCAGTCATGAACTTCACCAGCTATAAGCTGGTATATAATGATTTTAAAAAATTAGCCCGGGATATAAAGGATGACCTTGCCGGCATGTGCGGCGACTATGTAAAATGTAGCATTGGCATAGCACCCAATTCTTTTCTTGCCAAGCTGGCTACTGAAATTAAGTCTGAGCAGAAAGACGGTATATTGGAGTTGACTCCGGATAACTTAGATTACTACCTCAATTTATTAAAGCTCACCGACTTACCTGGGATAGCCCGCGCCAATGCCAGCCGGTTGGAGCGCATAGGCATCCGTACACCTTTGCAAATGCGGCATAGCTCTGAGTCTTTGCTGCGGAAAGCATTTGGAGGGGTAGTAGGCAATTACTGGTACCGCCGCCTCCATTTTCAGGAAGTAGATATGTATGAAAGTGGCTATAAAGCCATGAGTGCTACCCGCATGGTTTCGCGCGATCAGCGGCAGGATAGGCAGGCAATGGAATCCCTGCTCATTTCCCTTTGCACCCGGTTGGAACAGCGCATGGTGAAACAAAAAGTGTTTTGCAGGGCTATTAATTTCTACATAGGCTATAAAGACCTGCCCGGTTGGGAAACGAACATAAAATTTAGCCAGCCCCTGCAGGATGCTGTTGAGATGCGCCGGTATATAGAGCAGAAAATGCACGTTTTTGAGCAGTCGCGCGAGTACACGCTGCTGAATAATAAGGTAGATAGATTAGGGGTGGTTATATCAAATTTTATAAAAAGCAGGTATGTGGAATATGGCCTTTTCGACAACAAAATGAAACAAGACACAGCCCGGGTTACTATGTATAATATAAAAGACAAATATGGAAGAGATATAGTACGAAAAGCATCAGAGACAGTAAGAGCTTATGAAATGCGAGATGCTATAGGTTTCGGTTCGGCAAAAGATTTTCAAATACAAGTGCCTGATAATAAAATAGATGAACCTACTGAAGTAAACCAATACTTATTGCAGGATGACAGGCCCAGGCAGGTACCTAAGCACGTATTGGCCTTGAGAGAACGGAAGGCAAAAGCACTGGCAGTTTTGCAACAAAACACAACAAATCACAACATTTAAAAGAGAGCGCCATGATAATACAACATGCAAATGAGCGGTTTGAAAAGGGCAGGGGAGCCCAGTTCAATCCCAAGAACCGTTTCCTGAAAGGGGAATATGTGCAGGAACATCCCGAAGCCATAGATGAATGGGAGCAGGAAGAAAGGAAGACAGAATATATATATGATGACAGCCGCACGCTGGTGAATAAAGTAACCAGCCCCGATGTGGGTATGATGTATAGTGCCAATCCTTACCAGGGTTGTGAGCATGGGTGCATTTACTGCTATGCGCGCAATTCTCATGAGTATTGGGGCTATAGTGCGGGGGTAGACTTTGAAAGCAGGATAGTGGTGAAGAAGAATGCCCCGCAACTGCTGAAGAAGTTTTTCGAAAACAAAAACTGGGAACCTGCCGTCATATCCCTTTCCGGGAATACGGATTGCTACCAACCCATAGAGCGTAAAATGCGCATTACCCGGAAACTATTGGAAATATGCCTGGA
>JANLJF010000134.1 GCA_029255605.1 Azovibrio restrictus | reverse complement strand
ATGGCTGAACGAGACGAATGCCAACACCTTTATACCTCAAATAGACAACCGCTGGCAAGGCTCTATACCCGCTACATGGATGGTGTATAAAAGAATGGAATATACCAACTTATTTGAGGGTACCATTTCTGCAGAACAGATACGCCCGCTGATAGAAAAACAATTATCACTGCAATAGCATTTGCAAATAATACCCACATATAAGCAATGGAATAAACTGGCCGAACAGGAAGCATTTGAGCCTGTTATGGGCTGGGGCTTTCGCATGGCCATTACGGCTATTGCGCCTGTGATATGGGGCATCTATACAGGCAGAACAATGGATGCCAGTTGGATAACCCTGACAGCAGAAAGCATCTGCTGGGTAGAACTGAAGGGTTCTTTCGCACAAAGGCTGCGCATATTGGCAGGCGGCATCCTGCTTACGCTTATTTTCTCTATGCTGGGTAGTATCACCGGTACTAATATTTGGCTGAGCGTTGTGGCTATGCTGGGTGTAGGCTTTATATCGGGCCTGTTTAAAAACCTGGGCGACCGTGGTGCAGGATTGGCCATATGCGTATATGTAATATTCCTTATCACCAATGCCTACCCTACGCGCGATATACATGAGTTGCAGCATCGTGCAGGGCTTGTATTAGCAGGTGGCCTTTGGAATGCGCTGCTGGGTATGGTGGCTGTAGTAGCCATGCCCGAACAGCAGCCTTACCGCCGCACCGTAGCTGTGATATGGAAACAAATATCATCGCTCATCAACACGGTAGCCAAAGGATGGGATGGCACTAGCGTGCGCAGCTCGCTGAGAGATATTTACTTGAAAGAAAAAGAAGTACGCAGTGCTATAGACGTATCGCTGCACCTGTATGAAACCACTGCACACCAGGTGAGTAAGAAAGACGGCGATGAATATGAACTGGCACAAATACGCAAGGCGACATCGCTTGTAGGTACGCATATCATTGCCATGAGTGATGAGATGGAGCAGATAAGCATAAGGGATACAAACGAGAACCTGCGCTTAAAACTATATGCGTTGCTGAAGGCATTGCAACAAACCGTAGACCGTATGGGTGTGTACATCATTACGCTGAAACCGGAAGAAGAGCTGCTGCTATCATCGCGCGTGAGCCGTGTGCACAAAATGATAGCACTGCTAAAAGAATATAATTACGACATTAACGACCCGCATACAGAGATATACAAAAGGGTAACGCAACTGGCAGAACGTTCGCTAAAGCTCATAGAAAGTGTGATAGGGCGCCTGGAAACTCTGGGTAAGGGATTATCTGTTTATCGCTCTTATTCGCTTATCAAAACCATCTTCATACTTCACCCCAAGCACTGGCTGCGCAGTTTAGAGATACTTTTCAATTTCAACACCTTTACCACCCGTTATGCATTACGCTCGGCTGTGGCCTCTGCGCTGGCATTATTCATATCCTTATGGTTTAAGATAGACCATGGCTACTGGATACCCTTCACGGTTATCATCGTATTGCAACCTTATTTTGGTGCTACCTTAAAAAAAGCCATAGACCGTGTGATAGGCACCGTATTGGGAGGATTGGCCGGTGGATTGTTCCTGTATTTACCAACAGGGGTATTTCTGCAAGAGGCCATACTCTTTGCCAGCTTTGTGCTGATGGTATACTTCCTGCACAAGCGTTATTCGGTAGCCGTATTCTTCATCACGTTAAGCCTTGTAATGCTATTTGATGTGGAGGAAACCTTGAATCCGGTGCTGCTGCTCACACGGGCGGGCTCCACCATTGGTGGTGCGGGGCTGGCTATTATTGCCGGTTTTGCGTTGTTGCCACACTGGGATAAAAAATGGCTGCCGCGCCATATGATGACGGCCATTTGCGCAAACTATAATTACTTCATAGCAACTTTTTTCGGAACGAAAGCACTAATAAACTGGACGAGGCAAAAACGCAATGCAGAATCGAAAAACAGCAATGCATTTGATTCTTTCAACCGCTATATGCAGGAACCCAGCCTGAAGCGGAAGAGCTATGCGATATATTATCACCTCATTACCCATAATGTACGCATCACGCGAGAGTTGAATAACATTCACCTGGAACAGGAGCATAAAAATGAAGCTGAAGGTGGTATACTAACTACCAACCAATTGCAGCGCCTGAACCTGTGCCTGTACTGGTTCAACAACAACATGGAATTAGTGCGTCAAATCAACCCCGACATACCGGCACAGACGGCGCCGCAACAGCCATTGCCTGTTGCACTCACCAGTCAGCAGCTTTTATATATCGACCGGATGATCATAGAGCTAAAGGCCATGAACAGCGACCTGCAAAAGCTGTCGCAAGCGGGCCAGAATAATAATGTAGTTTAGCATTATGAATTACCTGGGACATGCTTTTCTTTCTTTTGGCGATACGGATATACTGACCGGAAATATGATAGCCGATCATATAAAAGGCATGAAAGCATTACAACACTTTCCGGAAGGCATACAAAAAGGTATAAAACTGCACCGTAAAATAGACCTGTTTACAGATACGCATCCTGCCAACCAGCGTGCTAAATTATGGTTTAGAGAAACTTACGGATTATACTCAGGGGCCATAATTGATACCGTATACGACCACTTTCTTGCTAACGACCCGAAACATTTCCCATCTGAAAAAGAGCTATTCGACTTCACACAGAAAACATATAATCAACTAGCATCCAATCAACAATACTTACCTGAAATATTTGCTTCATATTTTCCTCATATGCAGCAACATAACTGGCTGTATGGTTACCGCATGCTGCCCGGTGTGCAACGCTCGCTGGCAGGGCTTTCGCGCAGGGCCAAGTATATGCCACCGGTGGAAGCAGCATACAACATATTCATCGCCCATTTTTATCAGCTGAACCAGTGCTATTATGAATTTATGGATGATGTAATTACATTTGTTAAAGTTGAGTTAACCACGCTATAAACCTTGCGTGGCATATTTATTTTTGAAGTTTCCCCGAACACATAGAAATGCGCAAATACTTTTTTCCATATATAGCCACAGTTATCCTGTGCATACTCATTGTTGCTTGTCATTCTAAAACAGAACCTGTTGCTGCCAATCCGCGTTTTCATGAAGAACCGAAGAAGTTTAGCGGTGGGATGAAGCTAACTTATACAGATAGCTCTGCACCTGAATATAAGCGCATGATACAGCGCCTGGATTCTTTTTACAAGATACAAACGCGTGTAGGTTTTAACGGTAGCGTGCTGGTAGGTTATAAAGGAAAGATACTGTATGAACGCTATTATGGCACTGCCAACCGTGAGCAAGGGCAACCGCTGAATGTGAACAGCGCATCGCAACTGGCATCTGTATCTAAAACATTCACGGCGGGCGCTATACTGTTACTGCACCAACATAAGTATATCAACATTGATGAGAAAGTAAGTACCTATATTGCTAACTTCCCCTACCCGGATATAACGGTGAAGATGTTACTAAACCACCGTTCCGGTATACCAGACTATATAAAATGGGTGCCTGCTTACAGGAAAGACCATCGCACACCGATGACCAATGCAGATGTTATCGAAATGTTTGCCAAGTACAAACCACGACAGGAGTTTAAGTCCAATACCCGTTTCAAATACTGTAACAGTAACTATGCAATACTAGCTTCCATTATAGAAACTGTTACAGATATGTCGTATGCAGACTTTATGAGTAAGTACATTTTTCAACCGCTGGGCATGAAAAACACCTTTGCTTATAACCCTGCAAAGGGATACCCTGCCGGCACTGCTATGAGCTATAAATATAATTGGGTGCGTGAGCCGGATATGTTTGCCGATGGTGTGCAGGGCGATAAAGGTATCTACAGCACGGTACAGGACATGTATCGCTGGGACCAGTCCTTTTATAACAACACAATATTGAGCAATGAAACTATAGAACTGGCATACGGCCCATGCTCTTTTGAAAAACCCGGGGTAAAGAACTATGGCCTGGGCTGGCGCATGCTGTGCTATCCTGATGGCGATAAGATCATTTACCACAACGGCTGGTGGCATGGCAACAACACAGTATTCTATCGCTTTATACAAGACAATTTTACCATCATTATACTAGGCAATAAATACAATAACAATATCTACCGACAGGCACCTATCATTTACAGTATTCTAAAAAACACATCGCCTGATAAGGGCTTTGACACAGAAGGATAGACGTTAAAAAATATATAAACAACGGCGCAACAATAAACAGGTTGCGCCGTTTTTTGCTTTATTTATATCATGGAAAGACCCCTGCTTTTCTTACTGCTTTTAGCCTGCACATTACAGGCCACTGCGCAAACCGTTAGCGGCACTGTAGCAGACGCTGAAACCAGACGTGCCCTACCCTTTGCTACCATCAGGCAAGGTGATACGAAACAAGGCATTGTATCAGACATCAATGGCAAGTTCGCGTTTCAATTATTATCGGGCATTAACACACTGCATATAAGCTATGTAGGCTATGAAAGCAAGCGGGTGAATGTGGTGGGTATCGATACCATCTTCCTGGCACCGGCATCGGCGGTTTCAGAAGAAGTAGTTATTCGTCCGCCATATGAAAAGATAAAGCGTATTGTAAATACTGCCATCCGCAATAAGGATAATAACAACCCGGATAAGTATGCACAATATGCGTATGAAATATACTATAAAATGTATGTGGACTTATTGCCGAATCCCAGTGCTATCAAAGCAAAGAATGATAAAACTGTAACGCTATCTGATAGCGACCGCAGGCTGGCAGATTCGATGATAGCTGCTTCGCGCAAGCAAATGGACTCCCTCCGGAATAGTACGCATATCATCTTTTCTGAAACTTATAGTGCAGTAGCCTTTGAACGCCCTGCTAAGCGGCAGGAGAATGTGCTGGCATCCCGCTTTTCGGGCTTTAAGAAAACTTTTTTTACCAATATCATTACGGGTGTGCTGCCATTTCATGCCTATGACGATTATATAAAACTGAATGCAACAGACTATGTAAGCCCTTTATCGAATGGCTGGCAAAGCCGCTACCAGTTTGACCTGGCGGATGAGATACTGGAAGGCAGCGATACCATATTCATACTAAAGTATAAGCCTAAAAAAGGTGTCAGCTTTAAAGCGCTGACGGGCATCCTGTATATCCATAGTAATGGCTACGCCATATCGCACATCACGGCTACTACCCCTGATACCGGTGACGGCCGCACCTTTAAAATGCAACAGATATATCGGCATGTAAACGGCAAGTGGTTTCCGCGAGAATTGAATTACGACTTCATCTTTAAAAAATACCCGTTACCTGAACTGGGCATGGTATGGTCTGGGCACTCTATCATCGATTCGGTATCTTTTGATGGTAGCCGCGGCATTCGTTTCGACAAAGCGCACTCGGTAAAGCTGCACGACTCGGTAGACCTGCGTACGGATGCGGAATGGGCGCGTTACCGATTTGAAGATGTATCGAAAAAAGAGCTGAACACCTATACTGTAATGGATAGTGCTATGAAAGAAGCAGGTGTAGATAAGTTCTTCAGTAATGCTACTAATATTGCCATTGGCCGCATACCTATCAAGTTTATCGACCTGGACCTGACAAGGCTGATAGCCTATAATACTTATGAAGGTACAAGGTTGGGATTGGGGCTTTATACTAACGACCGCATTTCTAAATACTTTAGTGCAGGTGGATGGTTTGGTTATGGCTTTAAAGATAAGGTGATAAAGTATGGTGGCTCTGTCCGCCTATTCCCTACCGGCAAAAAGGAACACTGGATAGAAGTGGCTTACCAGAATAACTACAGAAATACAGGCAATGTAAACATTCACCCGGAAGTAGACAGGCAGACACTGCAAACATGGCTGCTGGCCAAGGTAGACAGGATAGAAGAGTTTAGCGCTGCTGCACATGGCAGGCTGGGTTATTATGAGCTGGAACTACGTGGTAAGAAGCAAACCCTGACACCGCAATACGCTTACAACTTTAACGAAGCCGGGGCCAATGGTAAGTATGATGTTACAGAAGGTTCGTTAAACCTGCGCTATGCTTACGGCGAAAAACGCACACCGTTTGCCGGCTACTATTTTGCAGCAGGCACCAAGTACCCCATCATCTATTTACAGCTATCGGCAGGAAAAGTAGAGAGTGGTACCTATAGTACCAACTGTATGAAAGCAATAGCTGCCGTTACTTATAATGTGCACATCAACAGGTGGGGTAAAGATAACTTCAAACTGATGGGCGGCATTATACAAACAGATAATGATAAAGCATTGCCACAGTCGCTATTGCTGGCGGGTAATGGCTACAGGCTTAAAAATGATTTTCAGTTTTATGCATGGGGCGGCTTTCTTACCATGCTACCTTACAGTTATTTCAGCGACAGGTTTGGCAGCCTGATGTACCGCCACGATTTCGACAGGTATTTTTACAGCACCAAATTCAGCAAGCCCTACCTGAGCCTTGCGCACAATATGCTGTATGGCACACTCAACAAAGCCAATATGACTGCTAACCCCGGCATTATAGCACCTAAAGATGGTTATCATGAATCGGGCATATTGCTCAATCAACTGCTGCGTGTAGATTATCTGAACCTTGCCTACATCAATCTGAACGCAGGCGTATATTATCACTGGGCACCTAAGTATGACTGGAAAGCCAATGGCAGATTTGTAGTAGGGCTGTCCGTTTCGTTTTAATAGCATAAGTAATAACAAAGCCCCGCAATGCGGGGCTTTTTACTTTATATACTTTTCAAGAAACTACCTGCTATAGTTAGGTGCTTCTTTCGTTATTACGATATCGTGTGGGTGGCTTTCCGCCATACTTGCCGATGTGATGCGGATGAACTGTGCTTCTTCATGCAGTGTTTTGATGTCGCGGGCACCGGTATAACCCATACCTGCACGCAGGCCACCTACAAACTGCTGCACCACTTCATTCAGGCTGCCTTTGTATGGCACACGGCCTACAATGCCTTCCGGAACCAGCTTCTTAATGTCTGCTTCCATATCCTGGAAGTAGCGGTCTTTAGAACCTTCCTGCATCGCCTCTACGCTACCCATACCACGATAAGACTTGAACTTACGGCCTTCATAGATAATGGTTTCACCAGGGCTTTCTTCCGTACCAGCGAAGATAGAACCAGCCATTACGCTGGATGCACCGGCTACGATGGCTTTCACCATATCGCCTGTATAACGGATACCGCCATCTGCAATGACAGGCACACCACGTTTTTTCAAAACAGAGGCTGCCTCCATGATAGCAGTAAGCTGCGGGGCACCTGCACCTGTTACTACACGTGTAGTACAGATAGAACCCGGGCCTACACCTACTTTCACAGCATCGGCACCTGCATCGGCCAGTGCTTTGGCGCCAGCAGCAGTAGCTATATTACCTGCTATTACAGGCAGTGTTTTAAATGTTTTCTTCACCAGCTTCACCATATCTACCACACCTTTAGAGTGGCCATGCGCGCTATCCAGCGTTATCACATCCACGCCTGCAGCCAGCAGTGCTTCTACACGTTGCAGCGTATCGGCAGTGATACCTACGGCAGCACCTGCCAGTAGGCGGCCCAGTTGGTCTTTGTTAGAATTAGGATGGCTTTTCAGTTGAATGATGTCGCGGAAAGTGATAAGCCCTATCAGCTTGCCTTTCTTATCTACTATCGGCAGCTTCTCGATTTTATACTGTTCCAGTATTGTTTCTGCCTTTGCCATGCTGGTGCCGGCTGCAGCAGTTACCAGGTTTTCCCTGGTCATTACGTCTTTTATCTTTTTCTTGGTATTCTTTTCAAAGCGCATGTCGCGATTGGTAAGGATACCCACCAGCAGGTTATTGGTATCTACTATAGGTATACCGCCTATCTTGTTATCGCGCATCAGCTTCAGGGCCTCACCCACAGTAGCATCCGGAGAAAGCGTTATCGGGTCTACGATAAGGCCGCTTTCGCTGCGTTTTACTTTACGCACCTGTTCGGCCTGGCGTTCGATGCTCATATTTTTATGCAGCATACCGATTCCACCCTCACGGGCCAAAGCTATCGCCAACGGAGCTTCCGTTACAGTATCCATTGCGGCAGATACCATAGGGATGTTCAGCTTAATGTCTTTTGTGAGTTGTGTTACAGTACTTACTTCTCTAGGAAGGACTTCAGAGTAGGCCGGCACAAGGAGTACATCATCAAATGTAAGGCCTTCGCCGTAGAACTTAGATTTTGCAGCCATGTGCAAAGATAATGCAAGACAAATGAATTTTAAAAATGCAAATCGATAAAGCGCGTCAATATGTATATAAACCCGCCACAGCAGCGCATTACAGCCTGCAAAATTTTGAACCGGCTATAATAAAAGCTGTAGCACACCATGAAAATTTGTACTTTTCACAAAAGTTTACCCCGGTGCAATTTCATCCTACATTGGCTTTTGAGCCGTTACATAAACAAAGTGAATGGCAGCAGTCTGCATTGCAGGAACTGCTGAAATACCTGAAAGCCAACTCTCCATTCTACCAGCGATTGTTCAAAGAACATAATATTGATATACGCAATATTAAAACGCTGCAGGATATGAAATACCTGCCTACTACTACCAAAAGCGATATGCAGGAGCACAACTGGGATTTCCTGTGTGTAACAACTGATAAAATAAAAGAGTACACCGCCACATCGGGCACACTGGGCAGGCCGGTATCTATAGCGCTTACGGAGAACGACCTGCAAAGGCTGGCCTATAACGAACAGCAATCGTTCCTTACCGCCGATGGCAAGCCGGAAGATTGTTATCAACTGATGCTGACGCTCGACCGCCAGTTCATGGCCGGTATCGCTTACTATCAGGGCATACGCAAACTGGGGGCCGCATTGGTACGTACAGGACCGGGATTGCCTGCTATGCAGTGGGATACCATCTTTCGCCTGCAGAGTAATAGTATCGTAGCTGTGCCGTCTTTCATGCTGAAGATGATAGAGTATGCTAAAGAACATGGCATAGACCTGCACCATACCCCCGTGAAGAAAGCCATATGCATAGGTGAAAGCCTGAGGCAAGGCGATTTTGAATTGAACACCTTGGGGCAGAACATTCATAAAGAATGGCCGATACACTTGTATAGTACTTATGCATCCACCGAAATGCAAACAGCCTTTACCGAATGTGGCGCAGGCATGGGTGGGCACCAGACCCCGGACCTGATAATATTGGAAATACTGGATGATGAAGGCAACCCGCTGCATAGCAATCAATATGGAGAAGTAGCCATAACTACCCTCGGCGTGGAAGGTATGCCGCTACTGCGATACCGCACAGGGGATATATGCACCTTTTACGAAACCCAATGCAGCTGCGGCAGGTATTCGCGCCGCCTGAGCCCGGTGTTGGGGCGTAAGCAGCAAATGATAAAATATAAAGGCACGACCCTTTACCCGCCTGCTATATTCGATATACTGAACAGCATACCGTTTATAAAAGAATATGTGGTAGAAGTATTTACCAACAGCATAGGTACCGATGAATTGAAGCTGCACATCAATACACCGCTTCCGGTAGATGATTGTGAGCATAAACTTCGTCCTTTATTACAGTCTAAATTACGGGTAGCCCCGCTACTGCACTTTCACTCGGGTAGCGAAATGCAGCAAATGCAGTTCCCCGCCAATAGCAGGAAACAAGTGCGTTTTATAGACAACAGGGTGACTGCTCTTTAAAATTAACTGTGAGTTGGCATTACTTTTTAAGTCCCTCATAAACCATTAACTATGTTGTTTATGAAAAAGACTATTGTCAACACACTCCTGCTTGCTGCATTACTATCGGCTGCTTCATGCGGCAACAACAATGAAACGGACAGTAAAGAAGTGGCCGAAGAGCAAAACGAGGCCAAACTGGATGATACGCATCTTGAAAAAGACGCTGAATTTGCCGTAGCTGCTGCCGATGGCGGAATGATGGAAGTAGAGCTGGGTAAGCTTGCCGCTACTAATGCCGCATCTGCACAGGTAAAGGAATTTGCACAAGGCATGGTTGCCGACCACAGCCAGGCAAATGAAGAGCTGAAATCGCTGGCGGCTTCTAAAAACATAGCATTGCCTGCCATGCTTAGCGAGGACAAGCAGAAGAAAGTGAACGAACTGGCAGAAAAGAAAGGAGCCGACTTTGATAAAGCCTATATGGACTTTATGGTAGATGACCATGAAGAAGATATCAAAAAGTTTCAGAACGAAGCAGATAATGGCAACGATGCTGAAATAAAAGGCTGGGCATCGGGCAAAGTACCGGTGTTGCAACACCACCTGGAAATGGCTAAAACAACCCGCGATGCTGTAAAAAAATAACAACAGGCTTCTATATATGCACAGAAAAAGGCGACAGATATTCTGCCGCCTTTTCTTATGAATGTTATTGCTATTTATCGGGCTATGTTTACAGCGCGCAGCTCGCGTATCACCGTTACCTTTATCTGGCCGGGATATTGCATTTCTTTTTGAATCTTGTCAGCTATTTCAAACGACAGGCGATCGCTGTCTGCATCACTTACTTTTTCAGCTTCCACTATCACGCGCAGCTCGCGGCCTGCCTGTATAGCGTATGCTTTTTCTACACCATTGTAGGCCATTGCCAGACCTTCCAGGTCTTTAATACGCTGCAGGTAGCTTTGCATCATTTCGCGGCGCGCACCCGGGCGTGCACCGCTGATGGCATCGCAGGCCTGTACAATAGGTGAAATGATATAAGTCATCTCCATCTCATCGTGGTGGGCACCAATAGCGTTGACGATGGCAGGATGCTCACCGCTTTTTTCTGCCAGTTTAGCGCCCAGCAATGCGTGGCTCAGTTCTGTTTCTTCATCCGGCACTTTACCTATATCATGCAGCAGGCCGGCACGTTTTGCCAGTTTCACTACCTTTTGGCCAAGGCCCAGTTCAGCAGCCATGATACCGCAAAGGTTGGCTGTTTCTTTAGAGTGCATCAGCAGGTTTTGACCGTATGATGAACGGAAACGCATTTTACCCACCATACGCACCAGGTCTTTGTGCAGACCGTGGATACCTAATTCTATGATAGTACGTTCCCCTATTTCCAGCACTTGTTCTTCCAGTTGTTTTTTCGTTTTTTCCACCACCTCTTCAATACGTGCAGGGTGGATGCGGCCATCCTGTACCAGGCGTTGCAGCGACAGGCGGGCTACCTCACGGCGCAGCGGATCGAAACAGCTTAGTACGATAGCCTCAGGAGTGTCATCAATGATCAGATCTACACCGGTAGCTGCTTCCAGCGCGCGGATGTTACGTCCCTCGCGGCCTATTATCTGGCCTTTTATCTCATCGCTTTCCAGGTTGAATACCGTAATGGCATTCTCTATGGTTTGCTCTGCGCCGGTACGTTGTATGGTTTGGATGATGATTTTCTTCGCTTCTTTAGTAGCATTGGCCTTCGCTTCTTCCATTATCTCCTTCACGTGGGCCATCGCAGCGGTACGGGCTTCTTCTTTCACCGCTTCCATCAGCTCTGCCTTCGCTTCTTCAGCCGATAGGTTGGCTACCTTTTCAAGGCGCTTGATGTGCTCTTCCTGGTGGCGTTCCAGTTCGGTACGCTTGATGTTTACTACTTCCAGCTGCTTATCCAGGTTTTCCTTCAGTTGCTGGTATTCGTTTATTTGCTTTTGCAGCGATGCGTTTTTGTCATTTACGCTTTGCTGCTGCTGTTTAATGCGGTTTTCTGTCTCGGCAATTTTCTGGTTGCGCTGCAATACTTCTTTTTCGTGTTCACTTTTTTGTTGTAAAAAGTGTTCTTTGGCCTCCAGTATTTTCTTTTCCTTTATAGTTTCTGCATGTGCTTTCGCCTCTTCTACCAGTTTTTTAGCTTGTTGTTCTGCTTCGTCTACCTGTTTTTGAGTGTTTTTTGCAAATACTATTTTACCTAGAAAAATACCTATTAATATGGCGGCCACCGCTACTATGGCGACGGTAATTGATGAATCCATGTTGTGCTATAACTTTTAAGCTGATGTTTTTAAATCCGGTTTCCATTAGGCTTACAGTTATTAATAAATTTCATATCTATAATAAATGTATAACGCTAAATTAGCCTGCTAAGTTACGAAAAGATTTTGGTTAAGGAAATGGGGGCGTTTACTACCATGTTCTGCCTAATCGCCGTAGTTTTGTAGTTCTTTTCCTGAACTACCGATGGTTTTATCATATTCTTATTGCAATGTATCTGTAATGCCTATGCGCAGCGAACCCAGCCACCGTGCCGAACAGGTAAACGAAATGCTGTATGGCGAACGTGCCGAGGTACTGGAAGTAAATGAAGACAACTGGGCCCGGATACGCTGCGAATGGGACGGATATGAAGGCTGGTGCCGTTTTGGCCAGCTGACGATGACCAGCAGGAAAGAATACCGCAAGCCGGCTAAGGCTGTAGCTGCCAGCCATAACGACCGTATCTTGTTTGAGCAGGGCGATCAATGGGTGCCTATGGGCAGCGACTTATTTGGCTTTAAGAAGAGCCTTGTAAACTTCAGGGGTGACACCGGCAAATACAAGGGCAAAAAGCTGGCACTTAAAAAAATGGTGCTGGATGCCGCATCCCTGGAAAAAGCAGCCATGGCTTACCTGCATGCCCCCTACCTGTGGGGTGGCCGCAGCAGGGCAGGCATAGATTGCTCAGGGCTCACACAAATGGCCTTTAAGATGTGTGGAATGGCCATCCCCCGAGATGCCGGCCAACAAGCTAAAGAAGGCACAGGTGTTGATTTTTTACAACACGCACAATGTGGCGACCTGGCTTTTTTTGATAACAGTGAGGGGAAGATTGTCCACGTGGGCATTTTGCTTGATAATCACACCATTATACACGCTACTGAAACTAGCGGACGCGTAGTGATAGACCGTATAGACCAGGAAGGTATTATCAGTGTTAAGCTGAAGAAGCGCACCCACCACCTGCGTTTTGTGAAACGTATGTTTTAATCGTATTCGGTGCCTTTGTAAAAGATGCGGAACATATTCTGCCCTATCTGGTATTTCAGCACATCATAGGCTAATTCCCAGTTTTCCAGTTCCGCATTGGTTACATCATATGTCTCCCCTTCTGTAAACAGGCGCAGCATGCCTATACGGTTGATATAAGCGATTGAATTGTACTGCATTACATACTTTTCGGGATAATAGCTTTCCAGCGAATATATGTTGCCTTTATAAAAGACCTTGAAGTAGCCGCTCTGATCGCGGTAGGCTACCATATTATCGGCTACACGCATTTCCTGTGGTGTAAAGAAACCTATAGAACGCACACTATCGCCATAGAATATTTTAAAATACCCGTCGTTCGACATATAGGCTACTACATTATCGCCCGCCTGGTAAGTATTGGGCGGAAAATCTTCTACCACATAGGTTTGCCCGCTATGGAATATTTTAAATTGCCTGTTGATATCTACATATGCTACCGTATTCCGTCCAACTTCAAAGCTGCTTACCGCATAGTCTTCCTGCTGTATAATGTTGCCCAAGTAAAAGATGCGGAACTGGTTAGCATAATTATCGTAAGCCGCAATATTATCGGTCACTTTAATAACCTCTAAAGGATTGCCTGCCAGGAAGCCCTCTATGGGATATACGGTACCATTATAATAAGCTTTGTATTCGCTCCGCACCCCATCGAAAAATAACAATACACTATCGCCCAGGAAATATTGCGTACAGAAGGTAGAAAGGTTTTTTACGGTGCCTTTATCAAATACATTCAGCGATTTGCTGTTGAGGAAAGCTACAAGGTTGTCGGTGACTCTAAATTCGTTTGTAAAGCCGGCATTGAGTGTGCGCATGGCACCACCATAGTATATTTTAAAAGAACGGGAATTATCTAAATAAGGGATGGCAATGCGGCCTGTTTTTACTTCCATAGGTACCAGGTAGTCTATTTTCCTTATCATACCCTTATCCCATACCATTACCTGGTTCTGGATGTTTACATAATAAGTAAGCTGGGCATAAACAGTAGAAGTAAGGGCAGTGGTGATAGATAGTAATAATAGTGTGAATCTTAACAGGCTACGTGGCATGGGCGCAGTATTTGTGCTAATATAGCTAATAAAAATAAAAAAGCCGGCCCGAGAACAGGCCAGCCCCTATAAACCCTATCACTATGAAAACTTATACGAAATTAAATGCTGATTAAATTTCAGCAAAATAATTCACCCGATTTTTAGTATTTATTAACAGAAAAGAGGAAAACAGCAGGAATAAAAAAGCCAGCCTGAGAACAGGCCAGCCCCTATAAACCCTATCACCATGAAAACTTCTTATAATGACGCTTTCGCGAAATCTTTCTTTGTGGTAATTGTTAACGCAAAGGTAAGGTGTGTTTTACTTTAAAACAAGTATAATGCTAAAAAAATGGCATTAATTTTTCACATTCATTACACATTCGGATCAACATCTTTCCTGGAGCGTATTTCAGCTTTACTACTTCTTTTTCTTCGGTGTGAAGATAGCAATCATCCTGCGACCTTCCATCTTTGGCATTGATTCCAGAGAACCCACTTCTGCCAGCCTTTCAGCAAATTTCAACAGCAGCAACTCGCCCCTTTCCTGGAACATGATAGCACGGCCTTTGAACTGCACATAGCATTTTACCTTATCACCTTCCTGAAGGAATTTTTCGGCATGTTTTGCTTTAAAGTCGAAGTCGTGGTCATCAGTATTCGGCGTAAAACGTATCTCTTTTACTTCCGATTGCTTAGATTTTGCTTTCTGCTCTTTATCCTTCTTCTTCTTCTCGTACAGAAACTTGCGATAGTCTATCAACCTGCATACCGGGGGCACAGCGTTGGGAGATATTTCTACCAAGTCTACTTCCTGCTCTTCTGCAAAGCGCAGTGCCTGTGCTATAGGATAAACGCCGGGCTCTATACCTTCACCTATCAAACGCACTTCCGGTGCTGTTATCTCCCTGTTTAAACGATGCTCGTTTTGCGGTACTCTAGGTTTGAAATACGGTCCTTTACTTCTTTTCTGCATTAAATGTTCTTAAAAAATTTTGTGGGCAAAAATAGTGCTTTTACTATTCAGATGTATATGAATTGCAATATTTCATATTAAGCTGTAGCTACTGCTTTCTTGCCGCTTGTTTGTGTTTTTATAATATCCAGCATTTCTGCTTTGTACGCTTCTAATAAAACTGTGCCTTTATCGCCCTCGCCATGCTTGCGCACCGCTACCATGCCTTCATTCATTTCTTTTTCACCCACTACCAGCATGTATGGTACTTTCATTAGCTCCGTATCACGTATTTTCTTACCTATCTTCTCGTTGCGGTCATCTACTTCTGCACGTATACCGGCTTCTTTCAGCGTAACAGCTACCTGCTCTGCATATCCGCCAAATTTATCGCTGATAGGCAGCACTTTTACCTGTATAGGTGCCAGCCAGAAAGGCAGGTTGCCACCGCAGTGCTCCAGCAATACAGCTATAAAACGCTCCATAGAGCCGAACGGTGCACGGTGTATCATTACCGGGCGTTTGCGGCTGTTATCGCTATCTACATATTCCAGTTCAAAACGCTCAGGCAAGTTATAATCTACCTGTATGGTACCCAGTTGCCAGCTGCGGCCCAGTGCATCTTTCACCATAAAGTCGAGCTTAGGGCCATAGAATGCAGCTTCGCCATATTCTACTACTGTCTTCAGGCCTTTTTCGCCTGCTGCCTGTATAATGGCCTGCTCTGCTATCTCCCAGTTCTCTTCGCTACCTATATACTTGCTACGGTCTTCCTGGTCGCGCAGTGATATTTGTGCTGTAAAGTTTTCAAAGTCCAGCGATGTGAACACAAACATTACGAGGTCTATTACCTTTTTAAACTCTTCCAATACCTGGTCGGGACGGCAGAAAAGGTGTGCATCATCCTGGGTAAAGCCACGCACACGTGTAAGGCCATGCAGCTCGCCCGATTGCTCGTAGCGGTACACGGTACCAAACTCTGCAAGACGCAATGGCAGGTCTTTATAAGAACGTGGCGCTGTTTTATATATCTCGCAGTGGTGCGGGCAGTTCATAGGCTTCAGCATGAACTCTTCACCTTCCTGGGGGGTAGTAATGGGGCGGAAGCTATCCTTGCCATACTTTTCCCAGTGGCCTGAAGTAACATACAGTTGCTTGCTGCCTATATGCGGTGTTACTACCGGCAGGTAGCCGCTATCTATCTGTGCTTTTTGTAAGAATTGTTGCAGGCGTTCGCGCAGCATAGCACCCTTAGGCAACCATAAAGGCAAACCGCTACCTACTTTTTCAGAGAAGGCAAACAGCTCCAGTTCTTTACCCAGCTTGCGGTGGTCGCGTTTTTTAGCCTCTTCCAGCAGTGCCAGGTATTCATCCAGCTCCTTCTGCGCAGGGAAGGTGATACCGTATATACGGGTCAGCATCTTGTTCTTCTCATTACCGCGCCAGTAAGCACCTGCTATATTCATCAGCTTGATAGCCTTGATAGGTGCAGTGCTGGGTATATGCGGCCCGCGGCACAGGTCGGTAAAACCACCTTGGGTGTAGAAGGTGATATCACCGTCATTCAGGCCTTCTATCAGTTCCAGCTTATATGGGTCGGCCTTTTCAGTAAAGTATTTTACCGCGTCAGCTTTCGATACTTCTTTGCGTTGATAGGTGCTGTTGGTTTTTGCCAGCTCCTTCATCTTATCTTCTATCTTCTTCAGGTCTTCTTCTTTTATAACCCTGTCGCCCAGGTCTATATCATAATAGAAGCCATTTTCGATAGAAGGGCCGATGCCCAGCTTCACGCCGGGATACAAAGCCTCCAGTGCCTCTGCCATCAGGTGGGCCGATGAGTGCCAGAAGGTAGATTTTGCACCGCGGTCATCCCAGGTCAGCAATTTCAGCGTAGCATCATTGTTTATAGGGCGTGTAGCATCCCACACTTCGCCATTTACCTCGGCAGCCAGCACCTTGCGTGCCAGCCCTTCGCTTATCGATTTTGCTACATCCAGTGCAGAAGTACCTTCCTGGTATTCTCTTACCGCTCCGTCGGGCAAAGTAATATGAATCATATTTATTCTATTCGTTTTTAAACAGGTTCGCAAATGTACGAATTGCCTGTGTGTATATAAAAAAACCCGCCGGATACCGGCGGGCATACATTATATAAATCCGGTATTATTTCTTCACAAAGTAGGCCGTCATTTTTACTTTTTCAGGCTCGTTTGCACTGTTCATTTTCGTAGCGAAATAAGAGAACGTAAATTTAGAATCCGTAATTTCTACTATATCACCATCTATATCCCTGCCAAAAAGAGACTCCATACCATACAGGTATATTTTGGTATCGTTTTCAGTCAATCCCCATTCAAAGTAAATATCGTCTGACTCACCCGTCTTGCACTTATCCGGGCCCGGGATGTGCGAACCATCGTGGTTTTCACGGAACTGCAGATAGTCATCTAATAT
>JANLJF010000133.1 GCA_029255605.1 Azovibrio restrictus | reverse complement strand
GTGCAAAGGTAAGAAACCTTTTCATTCCTCCAAAACTTTTATCAGATTTTTTATTCCATGATAAACGCTTCGTTTAACTGAGAGCACCATAAAGTATTACTGAATTGTGCTTCAAAAACCGCTTTAAGAACTACCCGTTATTTCTAAACGGGCTGCAAAGATACGCAGGGTTTTCATTCCTCCAAACATTATCTCCAATCTTTTTATTCATCATACAAGATTACCTTTCTGAATCCCTTGCAACAAGCTCTATTTAGGCTATATTTGATTACAAACACAACTATAATGAAGCACTTCTTTACCGGCCTTACGGCTGCTACCCTAGTCTTGTCATTGCACAGTTGCAATATGAAAGAAATGACACCCAACGATACCAACAATGAAAAACTGAAAGAAACGGTCTTCAAAAACTACCCAACCGTCAACTACATTGGCGTAAAGGTGAATGAAGACAGGGAAAATATCATGGTAACGCTGGGCGATAAAGAACTGTTTAGCGCCGACGCAGCAAAGCAACAACAGGTAGCCGATGAGATAGGCAAAACAGTAGCACCGCTATACCAGCCTAATAACTACCTGAAGAAAGGCACGGTGAAATTTGTAGCTATCGAAACCGAAATACCTGCCGATAATGAGCCTGGTAAAGAATACGATATGCATTTACCGCCTTCTAAATAATGTTTAGCCCAACCATTGTTATATTAGCTCATTAAAACTCATTTTTTGAAAACCGATAACAACACAACTTCAATACCTCAGAACAGGTTATTGTTAGTCTCTTTCTTTGAAGGTTCTTGCGTGATGGTGGCCGAACTGGCCGGCGGCAAAATGCTGGCTCCGTACTACGGCACCTCTCTATATGTATGGGCATCTACACTGGCGCTAACATTGGGCGGCCTTACGGCAGGCTACTATATTGGTGGCGAGCTTAGCAAGCGCGACCTGGACAAAAGGCAAAAGACACTGTTCCTTACCCTGGCCATAGCATCCGCACTCGTTATCGTAATGCCTATGCTGGCAAAATTCATTATGCAGCGCACGCTGGATATGAGTTTCCTTACGGGTGTCATCGTATCCCAACTGTTCTTCCTCATGCCGCCCATACTGGGTATGGGTATGGTAAGCCCGATGCTCATCAGCCTGATAGCGGAAAAGAATGATTCCGGAAAGGCAGCGGGCTTGGTATATGCTATTTCTACTTTGGGGGGCGTTATCGCTACCCTGCTAACCGGCTTCTGGCTGGTACCTCTGGTAGGTATTACTATGCCGTGCATTGTTATGGGCAGCCTGCTGTTCCTGCTTACGGTTTTGATACTGCGTCCTAAGCAAAAGCTGGCACTGGGGGTATTGTTGCTACTGCTGATACCCAGTTTTTTTTTCTTCAATAACAGCCAAAAGCCCGAAACCGATAAGTACAAAATACTGTACCATAATGAAGGGATGCTGGGACAAGTAAAGGTGGTAGACTTCAGCTACACTACCCGCGGGCAGATAAAGAAAGACCTGGATACCCGCGTGATGCTGGTAAACCACAACTGGCAAACATGGATAGACAAAGCAAATCCCGATTTCAGCTTTCTGTACTACACCTACTTTACCAATGCCGTGATATCCAGCCTGCCAAAGGGCAGCAAGGCCTTGCTGATAGGCTTAGGTGGTGGCACTGTAGCCAGGCAGATGGAACATTATAATGTAGATTATGATGCAGTAGAAATAGATGGCAGGCTGCCTATGTTGGCAGAGAAGTACTTCGGGCTGAAACATGCCGTGGCCAATACAGTTGTAGATGACGGCAGGCATTACATCAATGTGTGCAAAAAGCGTTACGACCTCATTATCATTGATGCTTTGCTGGGCGAGAACATACCATCGCACCTGTTAAGTGTAGAATGTTTTACGAAGCTGCAAGATTTGCTTACCAACAACGGCAAAATATTCGTTGAATTTGATGGTATCAGCGATGCTGATAACGGTACAGCACAAAAACTGCTTTACAACACGATACAAAAAGCAGGCTACAACTGCCGCATATTCTCATCTTTTCCTGGCAAAATCAATTTCGATTTTATGTATGTAGCCACTAAAGGAAAGGAAAACAACTACGATACGGCACAGATAAAGACAGACTTTTACTTCCCGTTAGTAGGCCAGTTGAATGCTTTTGAGATAACCCACCTGATAGATAAAAGCAAAGTGGTGAGCAGCATAGCTATGCAGCACAATGCTACCCCGCTGGATATTGACGTAAAAGGGATCATTACAGATGACAACCCTTTACTGGATTTTTACCTGAAAGACCGCATGGTAGCCTTCAGGCAGGAATACCTGGGCGAATACAATCACGAGTTTATTGAAGACGGCATGTCCTTCTTCCGCTAAACATTGCGTTGCAGCAACTCCAGTTTATTCTTCCACGGATCTAAAAAAGACATACGCTGAAAGCCCGGAATGGGGCTTTCTTCTTTTATGGTAATATTGTTTGCTGCCAGGTGCTTTCTTACCGCATCCAGGCTCTCTACTTCAAATGAAGGGAAACGTTTGGTTGGATACATTTCAGGCTCAATACCCAGATGCAGTTCGCTCTCGCCCACTCTATACCATATGCCCGGTATCTGTTTAGGCTTCTCTATCTCCTGCAAGCCCAGCATATCGGTATAAAAACGTCGTGCTTCTGCTTCAAAACCTACGGGAATGCATATCTGTACATGATGAAGCCTTTTGATGTTGATAGATGACATAAGCGGGTGTTGTATAGCTGTAAGTTACTACCTGCTTTTCACATTTGCTTCATCAGCAAGCGGTTTTACAATGCCTTGCTGATAGAGTTCATTCAGCAATACCTGCAGCGCTTCCGTGCGCTGTGTGCCTATCAATACCCTTTTGCCATTCTGCATCACCAGTTGCAGCCCTTTATCGCCCGATACATTGTAGGCTTTACCGCGCTTGCGGCTCATACGGTATCCCCAGCCGCCATACTCAAGCAACGGGTTATATTTACGAATGCCGGCTTCTGCCACATCCGTCCAGGGTATGGTGAGGTCTTTAAGCAAAAACGGTTTAAACTTTAGCAATATGCGCGTATCGTCAATTTCTGTTTCCAGTTTCAGATTGACAAACAGCAGCAATACCGACAACGGAACGATTACAGATAGCAGGATAATAAAGATCTTATCCTTACTACCGGAAACAGTAAGCGCTACGACAATACCCGTAAGGGTTCCTGCCAAAGTACTTGGCAATATGACCCACAGCCATTGTTTGAATTTCTGAACCTCTGAAAAACGCATATTCCATGTAATACCAACAGCCACTGCACGCGGGCACAGTGGCTGTTTTTATAACAAATTGATTATAAGCTTACTTCTTCGTCATCACGTTCTTAGCTTCTATGCTAAGGGTAGCGTGTGGCACTGCACGCAGGCGTGCTTTGTCTATCAGCTTACCGGTTACGCGGCATATACCATACGTCTTGTTCTCAATACGTATCAATGCCTTTTCCAGGTGGTTGATGAACTGTATCTGGCGGCTGGCAAGCTGTGCCAGTTGCTCACGCTCCATAGCGCCGCTGCCATCTTCCATGTTCATATACCTGTTCTCGGTATCTTCCGTACCTGCTTCATCTTTGCGGGTGATAAGCCCTTGCAGGTAAACGAGTTCTTTACGCGCGCTCTCTAAGCGGCCGTTTATAAGTTCTTTAAATTCGTTCAGCTCTTCATCGCTGTAACGGTATACGGGTCCTTGCACTTGTTCTGGTTCGTCTAATATGGAACGTGTAAATTCCGGTTGATAATTAATCATTGTTTTGCCTGCCTCATCAGCTTGTTTGGCCTTACTTTCCAGGCGGCGGTGCGCAACTACTACACCGGGTTTCTTTTCTGCAGCTGCACTGCGTGCAGAGCCACCTGTAGGGCGGGATGCAGATGCTGTAGTATTGCTAACAGATTGTGATGACGGCCTGCTGGGTATAGCCCCTTTTGCAAACGTGGTAACCGTTTTGGTCACCGTATTTTTTGATGAGGTTGATTTGCGGGCAGATGCCGGCTTAGGCTTAGGCTGTGGTGCCGGAGCAGGGGCTGCGGCTTTTTTAGCCGGTGCCGGTGCGGCCTTTACAGGGGCAGGTGCGGCCTTCTTAGCTACGGGTGCAGGTGCTGCTTTTTTAGCCGGCGCTGCTTTTGCAGGGGCAGCCTTTACAGCTGCTTTCTTTGCAGGGGCAGGTGCCGCTTTAGTTGCTGTTGTTTTCTTTGCCGGTGCTGACTTTGCTGAAACTGTCTTATTGCTTGCTGTCTTTTTCAATACGTTCGTTTTTTTGGAGTCCACTTTTTTAGTGGCTGCTACCTTTTTTGCCGGGGTTGCTTTCTTGGCTGCGCTCTTTGCAGGAGCAGCTTTCTTGGCAGGTGCGGCTTTTTTAGGGGCAGCCTTGGCTACAACGGCTTTTTTGGCCGGTGCGGCTTTCTTAACGGTTTTCGGGGGTGCTGCCTTCTTAGTGCTGGCCACAGATTTTTTTGCCGGTGCTGCTTGCTTGCCTTTAGCAGGCATGGTTTTCTTAGCGCCCTTTGCTGGTGCGATGGTTTTTTTTGCTGGTTTGGCTGCCGGTTTTTTTGTGGCCATAGCGTTACTCGTTTTTAGATATTAACACTTTAAGAATTGCTTCATTAACCTCAATTTCAGTACCTGCCTGAACCTGAGGCACAATCTCTAACTTATCTGCCAAAATTTCCGTGCAAATATAATCACTGAAATTTAATATGGCGGATTTTAAAGGGGCATAATCTTCTATCTCAACAGCTATCCGGTCTGTAAGTTCTAAACCACTCTCTTTTCTAATCTTTTGTATCCTGTTCACCAGTTCGCGTGCATTGCCCTCGTCTTGCAACTCGGGGGTAACAGTGATATCCAGTGCCACTGTCAGGTTGGCTTTATTGGCTACCGACCAGCCGGGTATATCTTCCGCTATTATCTCCACATCGCCCGTGGTGATCTCTACTGGCTCGCCCTCTATATGTAATATATATGTTTGTTCTTTTTCTAATGCTGATATCTGCTGTTGGTCCATCTGGCCTATAGCGGCTGCCACTGCTTTCATTTTAGCACCCATCCTAGCACCCAGCGACTTAAAGTTGGCCTTTATTTTCTTTTTAATAAACCCTTCTGTGTCAACAAGATATTCAATTGCCTTTACATTCACCTCACCCTTTATCAGGTCTTCTATCTGTTGCACTTGTTTTTGCATGTGCGCATCCAGCACAGGTATCAGTATCTTCTGCAATGGCTGGCGAACTTTGATGTTCACCTTCTTACGCAGCGACAGCACCAGCGATGATATATCCTGCGCCAGTTGCATGCGTTCTTCCAGGTCTTTATCTATGATATCTTCATCAGCCATCGGGTATTCTGCCAAATGTACAGATGGTTCTGCATGGCGATGGGTTACATTATTCATATTGGTAAACAGCCAGTCGGCAAAGAACGGAGCTATCGGCGCCATCAGTATAGATAACGTTTCCAGGCACTCATACAGTGTCTGGTAGGCGCTTATCTTATCCTGCTCATACTCTCCTTTCCAAAAACGACGGCGGCACAGGCGCACATACCAGTTGCTCAGGTGCTCATCCAGGAAGGTTTCCATAGCACGGCCGGCCTGTGTAGGCTCATAATCATTCATATAGCCAGTTACGTCCTGCACCAGCGTTTGCAGGCTGCTCAGTATCCAGCGGTCTATTTCAGGGCGTTGCGCTACCGGTATATAGGCTTCTTTGAAGGTGAAACCATCTACATTGGCATACAGCGCAAAGAACTGATAGGTATTATACAAGGTTCCAAAGTACTTCCGCTGAACCTCTTTAATGCCTTCTAAATCAAAGCGTAAGCTATCCCACGGGCTGGCATTGGTTATCAGGTACCAGCGGGTAGCATCGGCACTATATTTCTCTATGGTTTCAAACGGGTCTACCACGTTGCCGAGGCGTTTACTCATTTTGTTACCATTTTTATCCAGCACCAGGCCGTTACTCACTACCGTTTTGTAAGCTACATTATCAAACAGCATAACACCCAGCGCATGCAGGGTATAAAACCATCCGCGTGTCTGGTCCACACCCTCGGCTATGAAATCGGCGGGGAAGTTGTGCTTCAGTTCTTTTTCATGGTTGGTATTGAACGGGTAATGCAATTGCGCATATGGCATCGCACCACTGTCAAACCATACATCTATCAGGTCGGGTTCGCGGGTCATGGCCTTGCCACTGTCGCTTACCAGCACTATCTGGTCTACATAAGGCTTGTGCAGGTCTTTGGTTATTTCCTCTGCATCCTGGTTGATATTCAGTACCTTATTAGCTTTGTTTATCTCTTCCTTCAGTTCGGCTACGCTACCTATGCACTTTATCTCGCTGCCATCTTCGCTAACCCATACCGGTAGTGGGGTACCCCAATAGCGGCTGCGGCTCAGGTTCCAGTCCACCATGTTCTCCAGCCAGTTGCCAAACCTGCCCTCTCCTGTAGCCTTAGGCTTCCAGTTGATGGTTTTGTTCAGCTCTATCATCCTGTCTTTCACGGCAGTGGTCTTTATAAACCATGCATCCAGCGGATAGTACACCACCGGTTTATCCGTACGCCAGCAGTGCGGGTAAGTGTGCTCGTATTTTTCAACCTTAAAGGCGTGGCCTGCCAGCTTCAGCTTCACAGCTATATCCACATCCACGTCCTTCCAGTCCGGGTCGTCTTTATAATTCTTGATATAGCGGCCGCTGAATTCACCCATGTAATCGGTAAACTTGCCCTCTTTATCTACCATCACCAGTATACCGATGTTGTTCTTCTTACCTACACGATAGTCATCTGCACCAAATGCAGGCGCTGTATGTACGATACCCGTACCATCTTCGGTAGTAACGAAGTCGCCCGTTATAACGCGCCATGGGTCGCCACCGGCTATTTCGCGGGTATTGCCCTCAAACGGCAGCAGCTGCTCATAACGGCAGCCTTCTATATCTTTTCCTTTAAATTCCTTTATAATAGTCCATGGCAGCAGCTTTTGCTCAGCATTATAGCCGTCAAAATCGCCATTCTCCCCTTCTGCCTTGAAGTATTTACCCAATAAAGCCTTGGCCAGCACTACATTAGCAGGCTGGTGGGTATATGGGTTGAAGGTTTTTACCAGTACATAATCTATATTGGCACCTACAGTAAGGCCCAGGTTGCTTGGCAGGGTCCACGGTGTGGTCGTCCATGCCAGGAAGTGTACCGGTGCACCGCCCGTAGCATCATACAGGAACTGTGATTCCGCATTCTGCACGGCAGTGAACATAGCCACTATCGTGGTGTCTTTCACATCTTTATACGTACCGGGCTGGTTCAACTCGTGGCTGCTAAGGCCCGTACCCGCTGCCGGGCTGTAGGGCTGTATGCTCACGCTCTTATACAGGTAGCCCTTGGCATGCAGCGTTTTCAGTGCCCACCACAGGGTTTCGATATAGCTGTTATCAAAAGTGACGTAGGGTGATTTCATATCTACCCAATACCCCATCTTCTCGGTTATATCTTCCCATTTATCTTTATACCGCATTACCACCTCACGGCATTTGCGGTTATAATCTTCTACACTTATTTTTTTACCTATATCTTCTTTGGTGATACCCAGTTCTTTTTCCACACCCAGCTCTACCGGCAGGCCATGCGTATCCCAGCCCGCTTTGCGGCGCACCTGGTAGCCCTGCATGGTTTTGTAGCGGCACACCAGGTCTTTCAGCGTACGGCTGATAACATGGTGGATACCCGGCATACCATTGGCACTTGGCGGACCTTCATAAAACACGAAAGGTTCCCTGCCATTGCGTATCTCTACACTACGGTTAAACGTATCCTGCTCCTTCCATTTTCGCAGTATTTCCTGCTCTATGGTAGGCATATTCAATCCCTTATGTTCTGTATACTTAGCGCTCATCTGTCAAATCTCAAAAAAACAGCATCTGAAAACTGCGGAAACCCCTCAAAACAAACCATGCACAAATAGCCTCAAACTACTGAAAAATTAGGCGCGAAGGTATGAAGAATATTTGAGATTTATAAGTATAGATAAGACTACAATGTGTTGTGTGGGTAGGGTGTGGATTAAGTGGAGAAGCACGAATATCGAATATCTAAATTCTAAAGCTTTACATATCATTATGAATAGTATTTTCGGGATATGCTTCCTAAAACCATATCGCTGCTCCTGATATGTTGTGCAATATTAATTGCACTTGTCTGCGGGTTATTGCTTTACATCGGGTTTACTCCTGTTGAAGCTAAAGATGAATCCATAGCAATGTGTGGTAACGTAGTGCCTATATTCAACAAGTAGGAAAGCGATGGAAAAAAACTATTTAGTGATAACTGTTCCTCCTGCCACAATCCACTAAAAGATGCTACCGGGCCTGCACTTAATAGTGTAATACCCTATCGTTCAAATGAATGGATATGCCGATTCTTAACTGAAGAGAAATATTCTCCCAAAGATAAACGATCCAAGGATTTAGAGAATATATATATGACATCTTGTAGCAAGTTTCCTCGAATGAGTTGTGAAGAAGTGGATGCCATAATGGCTTATGTACGTGTATATTAAAAGAACATTTAGTATACACATAACCGTAATACTACATAACTCTCATTAATTTAAAAACAACCCGCCAAGGGCGGGTTATCATTTATTCTCTCACTTAGTTTTTATTTCAGCATCCACAGGCTGCCGTTCTTGGTGGTCAGTCGGTTCAGGTGGCCTTGTTGTTCCAATTGCTGCAGTACCTTTTCCGCATCGGCACGTAGTGTGCCAGATAGTTCTGCATATTCACGAGCGGTGAGCGTGGGGTATATGGCAAACAGGTCTTTCCAGTTTTTACTGTAGCTGCCGGCCTTGCGTTGCGGGTATAGCTGTGCTATGGCAGCCTCGTATGCGCTATAGGGCTTCGAGCCATACACCACCTGCTGCTGCCCCGCCCCATTGCTGAATATCATAGTAGGGAAACCACGCACACCCAGGCGGCGGCCTTGTGCCAGGTCGGCCTCAAACAGTTCTTTACCCCTGCCCTCGTAGTCTGTTTTCAGTTGCGCTATATTCAGCCCTGCCTTTTCTGCGGCGGCAGCTATATGCTCCCACTTCGTAATATTCTTCTTTTGCAGGAACACCATTTCGCGTAGCACCCGCAGAAATTTTATGGCCTTTGCTTCGTCCTGCAATGTGGCCGCCTTAAATGCTATAGAAGGTGGATAAGAAGATGATAGCGGGTCTTCCAGCCACACATCGCCATCTATGGGCATATCATAGTACGCACTCACTTCATCCCAATGGTGCGCCACGTCCGATGGCTTGCTGATGCCGCCGCTATTATAGCTCCAGTCGGGCAGCAGGCCGCCCATGTGATAGGTTATCTCTACGGTGTTGCCATATTCCAGTTTCAGCCGGCGCAGTTGCGGCTCTATCCCCCAGCACGATGAGCAGATGGGGTCTGTATAGTATATCACCTTTACCGGCTTATCTATAGCAGTGGTGGGCAGGCTACCCGTAGTTGCATTGGTATCGGGCACTTCGCACATCCCTGTTTCTACATCGCACAATAGCGGGTTATTCGTTTGGTTCGTCATATGATTCTTATTTGTCTGTCCGTTACATCCGTATAAAACACCCAGTAAGCAGGCCGATAGTGTTATGATCCATTTCATTTGTAGGTATCTTTAACGAAGCCTTGCCATTGCAGGCGGGCTATTGTTGTTATTTTTGTGAAACAAAGGTCGGCAGCGAGCATATGCCCGGCAAGAGGTCTTAAAAAATGGACTATGAATGAGCGTATAGAAGCAGACAATACCTGCCCGGCAGAGCAGTTACTGAAAACCTTATCGGGCAAATGGAAGCCGCAGATATTCCGCATGGCGCTGGATGGGCCGGTGCGCTTCAATGCCTTGCTACGTGCTATGCCCGGTGCAGGAAAGCAATCGGTAGCCGTAGCCCTGCGCGAACTGGAAGAGCAAGGCATACTCGACAAAACCACCATCAAACTAAAACCCCTGCATATAGAATACAGCCTTTCAGATAAAGGCCGCTCGTTGGTGGCTATATTTCACCAATTGGAGCAGTTGTTGTAATTGAGAGGCATTGTGCATTTTGCATTGAACTAGCTTCATGCTCTTTCATTTTTCAGAGATTTATTGTTTCATAGTAGGTATAACCCTTTTGTTAGACGTGCGTATATTTAAGAGTTCCCTGCAATCTGACAACGGACACTCTAAAGATAAAATGTTGAATAATTTCAAAACGCATATAGACAAATTCGCGCTGGTTTCTAATGATGAATTTGAAGAAATTCAAAGATTCTTTGACATCAAAAATGTGGCTAAAAAAGAAAACTTATTAGAGGAAGGACAAATATGCAGGTATCATTATTTTGTATTGAACGGCTTACTACGAAAGTTTTATATCAACGAAAAAGGTATTGAACAAACTACCGAATTTGCTATAGAAACCTGGTGGATGACCGACAACATTGCTTACGAACACAAAATTCCTTCAGAATTCTATATTCAGGCGGTAGAAAAATCTACGATACTTTATATTACACTGGACAATCAGGAAAAACTATTAAAGGCATTCCCCATAATGGAGCGCTATTTCCGTTTTGTTTACCAACGGGCTTATGCAGCAGCTCAAATGCGTGTCAAATATCTTTTCTCTCTTTCCAAAGAAGAATTTTATTTTCAATCGGTTAAAAGGTACCCTGAATTTGCGCAGCGTATTCCCCAATACTTACTCGCTTCTTTTTTGGGATTTACGCCCGAATATTTAAGCGAGATCCGCAAAAAACGAATTTCTTAAACCAGTTTAAGTTTTATCGTTTTCTCATTTTCCACTTTTGCATTGAACAATTTTAAACGAATAACAATGCAAAAAAGATTAAACATTAAAACAGTAGCTCCAAATGCTCTAAAGGCAATGGTTGGTTTAGAAACCTATCTTTCACAGTGTTCTATAGCTAAAACAACCAAGGAACTTATCAAAGTCCGTGCTTCGCAAATCAATGGCTGTGCGTTTTGTATCAACATCCATACGCAAGATGCAATCAAAAATGGTGAAACAAATCAGCGCGTGTTTTTATTGACAGCCTGGCAGGAAGCCGGAGATATTTTTACAGAAGAAGAGAAAGTAGTGCTGGCTATAACGGAAGAAATAACTTTAATCCATCAAGGTGGATTATCAGATGACACTTACACAAATGCCTTACAATTTTTTAACGAAGCCCAGATTGCAGATATAATAACGGCAGTTGTTACCATCAATCTCTGGAACAGAATTGTATTAAGCACCCACTTACCGATAGGGCAAAGTTTGGCGTAAAACCACCATCAAACTAAAACCCCTGCGTTAAACACAACTTCCCGGAGTATTGAATATCCGTGTGCTTACGATCTGACAGTCGGTCGATACATTAAAGAAGTTCGTTTTCCTTATAAAAGGTATACAGCAAATGTAACAGCGGTACACACTATACTTTTTTACCTAATAGAAATGAAGGTCAACATGAAAATCGAATGCTGCAGCAATTGGTGCATTATTTTTTTGCTTCCACTTACGGTAGGCTATGGTCGATGCAAATTTCTTTTCCATCACCTCGTAGCTGCACAGTCCTATTTCCGCTCTGGCCGCATTTATTTCTATTAAACGTTTGCTCAGCTCTTTCTTACAAGCATTCTCATCACAGGGCCGTGGTGTAAAGTATTGCATATGTGCATAGTCATTATAACCGTTAGAGTTATCCGCAAGGGCCGCATACATTATCGGAGTGATGTTTCCTTTTTCCAGCTCGCGATGCAACATAGTTCCCATTAGCTGCCACGCTGTACAATAATGGATCAGTATAAAATAGGCATAGTTGCAATGTGGGCTAATGCGAAATACCGTATCATCGCCATTTTGCGTACCTGCTATTTTTTGTGCCGGAAAACCATACATCGTTGTCAGCTCCACTATTTCATTTAACATACTATCCCATGTAGGTTGGTATATGGCTTTCAAAGAGCGCCCTTCGTTATCATACAGCGCACCCACAGGCAGTTTTCGCACAATAGCCTGGTCTTTGTGTATCAGTCTGATGATGGCCCCTCTCGCGGTTTTATTGATTCGTACCTCATAATCACCTTGCAACCTATTTACCTCTTCTTTAGGCAAGCTATAAGCAGCCAGGTGCTTGTTGTGTTGTATAGTTAGTAATGGCAACCCAAACGATATCCCCTTACGCAGAAACGAAAAACAGTTGGCACTATCACCTGTATAGGCAGCTACTTGCGCTGCCACATAGCAGTCTGTTGGATTATTATATGGATACGCAGCAAATGTCTTACTATATTGCTCTATAGCTTCAGCATATTGCCCATTCACCACCTCGGCTTCGGCTACAGCTATTGCCCGGTAATATTCTATGTAATTGGTAGCATTAGCCTTGGCAATGCACAATAAAAAGTAAAAGCTTAGGATAAGAGGTTGGCGGGCAAAGCTTAGCATTAGCTAAAAATACCTCATTTTATTTCAACCGCATACACATAAAAAACAATAGCGCCCGCGAAGGGCGCTATTAGTCGTTTTTCCATAGTGCATATGTAATAGCTCCTTGTGAACATACCACCTATGTACTATTTATCTGTCGTAACAGAAAGATCAGGCCTTTATCAGTCTGTTGGTTGGTTCATTACGTTATGTTAAAATCTCGTGCCAAAAACACATATGCATATGGAAGTTGGCATTCGTACAAATACGCACCTGCTTTTATCCATGTCACCCAATCCTAATCCTATGAAACCCAGCCACTCAGTTATTCTCTGCAAATGAATAGCACTATGCCACTGCACAGATGCACAACACAATATGCACGCTAATGCTACATTGTATAAATAATTACAAAATCCCTTTTAGGGCAAACAATACCCCTACGCCCGCCCCAGGCAGCAAATTGGGACATGATTTCCATTCCAAACGCATAAACAAAATACACGCGCATATAAAAAATAACGCCCCGAAGGGCGCTATGAGAAATCGTAACACCAAGGTGACTTTAACAGCCCTCTTTAGGCTTGTACTGAATGCAGGGAGACGAGAAAGACATAGGCATAATATTTTGCATAATACCTGCTTCGGGGTGCATCTTCAGGCGCTCTGTAAACGACATCACTTGTACCCTTATTACATCCTTCTTAATGTCAGATAAATATTTCCTGGCAATGTCATCCGCTTGCTTTTTTCCGTTGATGTATAGCTCATCTTTGCGTTTTTCTACCACAAATCCATTTATCTCATCTACTAGTTTAGCATCGCTTAGCCGCCATATCAGTTGTTTTTCTTCTGCAAAATCGTCTGCAGATGGTGGCTGCACTGTTTTGGTAGTGGTGGCTGTTTCTTCAAGCTTCTCGGTAGTGTTGCCTGCAAACGATGGCGATACAAATATCACCGTGCAGGTAATGGCAACTACTACAAAAAGTGTAGCTACCAGTTTACTGTAGTTGAAAGGATGTTTTTTCATTTCCATAATTCTTTTTATTCGGTGAAACAATTGATATGAAGGACCGGATGCCGCTACTGCTAATGCAGGTGCTGCCGAAGTGGCCAATGCACGTAATGCTGTAGCATAAGATAACGGTTCCGGAATATGTTGCAGTACAAGGTCATCACAGCTATACTCTCTTTCACGACGAACGATGCGGGATATCATCCATACAAAAGGATTGAAAAAGAGAATGGTCTCTGCTATGGTTTGCAGAATGTTCACAAGGTAATCGTGCCTTTTTACATGTGCCAGTTCATGCAGGATGATAGCTTCCAGCTCAGCGATACTCAATTGCGTCATAGCGGTAGCAGGCATTAGTATAATAGGCTTTAGGAAACCCACTACCATAGGCACTTGCGCCCTCGTAGATACCAGCAGGTGCACGGCAGATGTTATATACAGCTTATCTTTCAATACATATAATAGGTTGTCCACCTGTTTATCAGCAGGTATTACACCAAACTTCCGTAATGATAGCAATTGCCACATACCTCCTGAAAACCGCAGCAGCATAACCAGCAAACCTGCCAGGTAACATACTGCAAACCATGGCGATACTAAGTGTATGATTGTTATTAAAACATCACCCCTACCCGTCATCCACACCACAGGTTGCGATTGCAGTACAACCCATTGTTGCAGTTCATGATATTCCTGCCACCAGGTAATGCCAAACCATACCGGTAGTATGATAAGTGCCATTAAACCTAAATGGTATTTCACATTGGCAGCTATATCCGGCAATAGCTTCAGTATCGACCATAAAGCAGCATACACCACTAAACCTTGGCCCAATGCACACATAAGCGCCCACGATAAAGATTGAATCCAGATGGTCATAGCTGCTTACTTTAAGATCATTTTTTAGATTTTTTGTCCAGGTAGTCGCGTATCATATCCAATTCGGCCTTAGTGGCTTTGTGGTTACCCAGCGCCTGCATCACCATTTGCATCGCCGATCCGTTGAACATCGTTTCTATCATCCGTTGCATTATCTGTCCTTGTGTTTTTTCTTTATCTACCTCGGCAGTGTACACATGCGTTTTGCCACTTACCTCTCTGCTTACCAGTCCTTTATTCAGCATTATTTGCATCAGCTTCAGGGTAGTAGTATAGCCAACTTCTTTTTTCAATGCCAGCTTTTCATGCACTTCTCGCACAGTAGCCGAGCCTTGTTGCCACAATACGTTCAATATCTCTAATTCTGATTCCGTCGGTTTTATATGTTGTTGCGTACTCATCTACGAATATATTCGTACACAAACCTACGATAAGCTTCGTAAATAAAAAATTAAATTTATGTTTTAAGATAGTTTTAAGATAATGTTGGAAGAACGCATCACAATGACGTCAACCTGCATGCAGACGGCTAAAGGAAGTATGGTTTATAAACATAAAGCAGCCCTGTAAGGCTGCTTTATTATTAGAAAAGTAAAGTACACAAACCTTTATGCCCACGCATCTTCTGCCAGTACAATATGGCCATTATTTACATGCCATTTGCGGGCTACAGAATGGGTGGCAGGCTCTGTACGGATGTATATAGCACCCTGTGCTACCAATGGCTCTGCTATCTCCAGAATCTCATCACAGTTGCAACCAAAATACAGCGCCAGCGAATCTACCGAAAGCGGTGCCTGTTTTCGTGGGTTGGCGTTCTTCTGTTTGTACAGCTGCTTTATTACAGCATACAGCTTTTCACTGTCCAGTGTCATAGAAGTTAGGTTTTAGAAACATATAGAGAGTCGACAACCACTATAAAAAAACCTTGCCACACCTTACGGCGCAACATTTTCTTTACTGTACTTATTACGGTAATCCAATGGCGATAAGCCGGTTATCTTTTTAAACACTTCACGAAAAGCTTTGTCATCGGTATAGCCTACATCACTCATCACTTCAAATACGCTTTTGCGCCCTCGTTCCAGGTCTTTTTAAGGCGAAGGCTACAATGAAGCAGATGCTTATGAAAGTAAGATGGTAAGATCGAATGCACCTTATATAAATTATAATATCTTAGCCGTACCTAACTGCTATAACGCAATGAAAAAACTATTGACTCTTATCTTATTACTACCTTTCATTACCCAGGCACAGGAAATGGGCATAGGCCTATACGGTGGTTATGTGTTTCCACAAGGTGATGCGTACTTGACTAATTTCGCCCGCATAGGTCATGAACGTCAGCGCACATTAGCGGGAAGCTTACGCTTTTTTTATAAACTCAGGCATATAGAAGCCGGCCTTGCCTGCGATATGGCTGAATTCAGATCTTATGGCGAGGTATATAAGGTAAAAGGCAATACTATCTGGCCTACCCTCATAAATCTGAATGGTTCCAAAGGTTATGCATCCGGCACTTACATCTTGCCGCACATATTTGCTAATGCACATTATACCGGCATTCGTAATCTTTCTGCATATGCGGGCTTAATGGCCGGACATATGTTTTTTATAAACGACCAACGGGGGCGTGTAGTAACAACTTATCCTGAACCACCATACGATAGCCGCTACCCCGCCGATATGACTATCGAGTTGACAAACGTGAAGAATACAATAACTATAGGGGCACAAGCTGGAATACAATATTATCTCAACGAACACCTAACCATTGGTGCAGAATTCGATATGCGTAGAGCTTACTTTCAAGGCATCACCACTCAAAACCAGTTTTACTACGGCTGGTATATGTTCCCAAACCATCCGAGACACACACTTTATGATGCAAAAGAAGTAAGCTATGCAGTATGGATACCATCTGCCCTGATAGGCTTACGCTACATACTATAGCTACAAATCATCGCGCATCATCTCCATCCACCCAATATCTGCAATACTCTATCTCGGTAAGCCCTGCCTATAGATAGCACCACCACACCCAGCTCTGCCCGTGTAGCACTGTAAGCAGTTATCTTATGCCGTGCAGCTATATAAGAGCGATGTATACGTATGAATGCATCAGCGCTCAGCTCCTGTGCTATTTCACCCAGTTGATATTTGGTAGTATATACCCTGTCTGCCGTCACGATATCTATATAGTCCTTCTTGCTTTCTATGTATAATATCTCTTCTACCGGCACACGTATTTTCTTCTTATTTATATTGATGAGCAGGTATGGCAATTCATTTGCAGCCTCTGGCACAGGCGGCGCTAAAGTGAGGTGTTGCCTTAGCTTATTCACTGCTGTAAGAAACCGTGGAAAGCTCACCGGCTTTACCAGGTAGTCCACCGCATTCACTTCGTAGCCTTCCAATGCATAGTCACGGTAGGCAGTGGTAATGATAACCTGTGGCGGATTTTGCAGTGTGCGCACAAAATCCAGCCCCTTCATCTTAGGCAGATGTATATCAAGGAACATTACATCTATCTTCTCGCGTTGCAATACTTGCAGTGCATAAATGCTATCTCGGCACACGGCCACACAATGCAGAAAGGGTACTTGCGCTATATAGTCTGTAAGTATCTCTGCCGCCAGCGGCTCATCTTCCACCACCAGACAGTTATATCTTTTCATAGCTATCTAGGTTTATGCTTAGTTGCGCTGTAAACACGTTATCGTTATCCATCAGCACCAGTTGCTGCGTGCGGTACAATAGTTGCAGTTGGCGTTTTATATTATGCAGGCCTATAGTATCGCTACGCATATCTTGCCCGTTGCGTTCAAAGCTATTGGTAATGGTAAACATAAGTTGCGCCTGTTGCAGTTTCAGGTCTATATGAATGTATGAATCGGCATGACTATCGCCTGCCCCATGTTTAAAGGCATTTTCCAGTAGTGGCAGTAGCAGCAATGGGGCTATTTGCTGTTCCTCATCATCTACCATCTTATCAAACACAATACTAAAGCTATCGGGATACCGCAGCCTTTGCAGCGATATATAATCTTCCAGAAATTGTATCTCTTTCCTGATGCTGATAGTACTACCATTGGCTTCATACAACATAAAGCTTAGCATTTCCGATAGTTTCAGTACCGCTTCAGGTGCCATATCGCTTTTCTT
>JANLJF010000132.1:2082-17764 GCA_029255605.1 Azovibrio restrictus | reverse complement strand
TCTGGTCATAACATCCATTATGATTTAATTGCCAATAAGGCGGCGAAGTAATCGCAAGATGAATAGAATTGTCTGCCAAAGCGGACATATCCCTACTATCTCCATTTATTATTTTATGCTTTGTGCTCAATAGATTTCTTATTTATGCAAAAATATCAAAGAAGAACTTACTCTTATGCTATTTAACTAAAACAACATTCTGTACACGTCCTCTACTTTATTCACCGTCTTTATCTGTATCTTATAGTTCTTGGTATCTAAGCCTTTAGCATTGGCCTTGGGTATAAATATCACATCCATACCCAGCTTATCCGCCTCAGCTATGCGCTGGTCTATACGGTTCACAGCACGTATCTCGCCCGACAGGCCTATTTCACCCACCAGGCATATATTATTGGGTAGCGCCTTGTCTTCGTAAGAAGAGAGCAATGCACATACCACGGCCAGCTCTATACTGGGGTCTTCTATTTTCAGTCCGCCGGCTATGTTTACAAACACATCCTTTGTACCAAAATGGAAGCCACCACGCTTTTCCAGCACCGCCAGTAATAACTGTAAGCGGCGCAGGTCCAGTCCGCTTACCGTGCGCTGCGGGGTACCATATACCGCCTGCGATGCCAGCGCCTGCACTTCTATCATCAACGGGCGGGCGCCTTCCATGGTAGATGCTATGGCAATACCACTCAACGGTTCATCGTGTTGCGACAATAATATTTCAGAAGGATTGCTCACCGGACGCATACCTGCCGCTACCATTTCATAGATACCCAGCTCCGATGTACTGCCGAAACGGTTCTTTATAGTGCGCAGTATGCGGTAGGCATAGTGTCGGTCGCCCTCAAATTGCAGCACGGTGTCAACCATATGCTCCAACACCTTGGGCCCGGCTATCGAGCCTTCCTTTGTAATATGGCCAATGATAAATATGGGCAGGTTGGTAGCTTTGGCAAAGCGCTGCAATTCGGCAGCACACTCCCGCACCTGCGATACGCTGCCTGCTGCACTTTCTACATATGGCGATTCCAGCGTTTGTATAGAATCTATTATTAATAACTGCGGGCGCACCTTCTTCACTTCCTGGAAGAGGGTATTGGTATCTGTAGCCGTCAGCAGGTACATATTAGGGTTGTCATATCCTACCCTATCGGCACGCAGCTTTATCTGTTGCGCACTCTCCTCGCCCGATACATATAAGGTGGTAATATTTTTCCATTGCAGCGCGCATTGCAGAAACAGGGTAGACTTACCAATACCCGGCTCACCCGCCACCAGCACTACCGATCCCGGTACCAAGCCTCCGCCCAGCACACGGTTCAGTTCGCTATCAGGCGTTATCATGCGGGGCTGCTCCTGCGTTACCAGTTCATTTATCTTATGTGCCTTGCGTTGTTCTTTGCCGGCATCGTCATCCCATCCCGCAGCAGGCTTTTGTTTATCATCACGCTGCACTATTTCTTCTATAAAAGAATTCCATGCACCACACGAAGGGCATTTACCCGTCCATTTAGGTGTTTCATATCCACATTGCTGACAGAAAAAAGCTGATTTAGTTTTTGCCATTGTAACGGCTAAGATAGAAGAAAAGAAAAAGAGCCACTGGAGGAATCCGGCAGCTCTTACTTACTAACCCATTAAATTCACAACTTGATACAAATGTAACATTCCCCCCGAAAGTAAAAAAATGGATTTGAGGGTCCTGCTATTTGTTTTTTAGATATAACGATTAAAATAAATTCTAAATAGTCATATTTTAATTGATTATCAGTCGATTAATAAACATAAGAATATTTATCATTGGCAAATAGATAATTCTTATCCAAAATTTAACATTATAAAAATAAAAATTACATGTATTAAATGCATAATTTAAAATACGTCTATAGAGATAATTCACTTTTTATATGGATGGCACGGTGTATTTTGCAGGGATTAAATAAACAACTGAAATGAGCGAGACATTCACAAGAATAGAAAAGATAAAGAGAACGTTTTTACCCGAAGATTTTAAAGTAACAACATGGGATGCCTTGCAGCCATATTTTGAAAAACTGGTAAATGAACCCATCAATAATAAAACAGAACTGGAAGCATGGCTGCACAACATCAGCGAGTTGGAAGCAGTGATAAGTGAAGACGCGTGCTGGCGACAAATAAACATGACCTGCGACACTACGAACGAAGCATTTGAAAAAGCATTCACTTACTTCTGCGTAGAGATAGAACCCAAGATGAAGCCTTACTTCTTTGAGCTGAATAAAAAACTACTGGCATCACCATATACTAAAGAGCTGGACCCTGCTGCTTACTTCCCCTACCTGCGCAGTGTGGAAAATGCCGTACAGTTATATAGGGAAGAGAATGTACCAATACAATCAGAACTGAGCCTGCTGGCACAGCAATACGGTGTTATATCGGGCAAGATGACCATCACGCACGATGATAAGGAATATACCCTGCAGCAAGCTGCCCGCTTCCTGCAAAACCCCGATAGGGAACTGCGCGAAACTATCTTCCGCAAAATAGCTGCACGCCGCCTGCAGGATAAAGAGGAGCTGAACAAACTATTCAACCAACTGCTGGAAAAACGCCAGCAGGTAGCAAAAAATGCCAGCTTTGATAATTATCGCGACTATAAATTTCGCGAGCTGGGCCGTTTCGATTACACACCGGAAGATTGCTTTGCCTTTCATAATGCCGTGCGCGAGCATATACTGCCCCTGCACAAAATGCTGGTAGAAGCCCGCAAGAAAAAACTGGGCCTTGATGTGATGCGCCCATGGGATGGTGATGCCGAACCGGTAGGTACGGAACCGTTGCACCCGTTTGAAACCGGCAAGCAACTATCAGATAAAGCGATTGAAGTTTTCAGCAGGCTGGGCGGTTATTTCAGCGGCTGTCTCAATACGATGGTGAGCATGAACCGTATGGACCTGGAAAGCCGCATAGGCAAAGCACCGGGTGGTTACAACTGTCCGCTGGCCGAAACAGGCGTACCATTTATATTTATGAATGCGGCAGGCACGGTGAATGATGTCATCACTATGATGCATGAAGGCGGCCATGCTGTACATTCATTCCTTTCTCACAATCTGCCGCTGTCTTCATTTAAGGAATACCCAATGGAGATAGCCGAACTGGCCAGCATGAGTATGGAGCTATTCTCTATGGAACACTGGGATGTTTTCTTTAGCGATAACAACGAACTGCACCGCGCGCAACTGGAAGAACTGGAACGTGTGATAAGCGTACTGCCATGGATAGCTACCATAGATAAATACCAACACTGGCTATACACTAACCCGGGGCACACAAACGAAGAGCGTGAAGCTGAGTGGATGAAGATACTCAATGAGTTCTCTACAGGTGTAACAGACTGGAGCGGCTTTGAAGAATACCGCGCCCACTTCTGGCAGAAACAACTGCACCTGTATGAGGTACCTTTCTATTATATAGAATATGGTATCGCACAACTGGGGGCGATAGCTATGTGGAGGCAATACCGTGGTAATAAAGAGCAGGCATTGGAAAACTATAAGCAAGCCCTGAGCCTTGGTTATACCAAAACACTGAAAGAATTATATGCTACCGCAGGTATTAAATTCGATTTCTCACCTGCCTATGTAGCAGAACTGGGCAATTTTGTGAAAGAGCGCCTGCACGAGATGGGTGTATAATAACTAACTGAAGGGGTTGCGCTACAGCAACCCTTTCTTTTGTAGTATTATTCAAACAAATAACCCGCTTTCTCTAAGCTTTCAGGTTTACCTACATCTATAAATATATTACCTGTGTGATTGTAACCGCGAATGATGTTTTCGCGTGCATTGTGCAGGTACAGGTCTATAATAGAGAATTTGCCTTTGAAGGGGATATCCAGCATACGATTGCTGAGTACCTGTATACCGCTGAAAGCCAGCGGTTGCATTTCCAGTACTTCTCTTACTATCTTTTGCTCGCCCGTATTGTTGTTTGTCCAGCCGCAAAGCATCATGTGTTCATCAAACAGCAACTGACGGGATGATGCACGCTTCATTACAGCCAGTGTAGCCATCGCATCGCTTGCAGTATGCGCTTCTATCATCTTGCTAAGGTCCAGATTAGTGAGCACATCTACATTCATCACCACGAAGTTATCTTCATGCTCAAAGTAAGGAGCAGCTTTTTTTAATCCGCCACCTGTTTCCAGCACTTCATCCCGCTCGTCCGATATGGTTACCCAGCTACCAAAACCATTATTATCATTCAGCACCTGTATTATCTGGTCGGCAAAGTGATGTACGTTTACTACCACATCTTCTATACCAAAGCGTTGCAGGTAGCGTATGTTATGTTCCAGCAGGGTTTTACCATTCACCTCTGCCAATGCCTTGGGATGTTTATCCGTAAAAGGTTTCAGCCTTGTGCCCAGGCCGGCTGCAAAAAGCATTGCTTTCATGTGGGTGAAATTAGTCAATTCGTCCATTTGACAATTATTCAATTATCCTTAATTGTACTGCAGGCTTAAAAATTATCATTACCGAATTGCCAAATGGCCGAATTCTCGAATTGCCAAATTACCTTTGTGCCACAAAAAATAAGCAAGTATGTCTTTAATGATAGTAGGCTCTATGGCCTTCGATGCACTGGAAACCCCATTTGGAAAAGTAGACCGTATCATAGGTGGCTCTGCTACTTATGCAGCATGGGCAGCTTCTGCTTTTACAGAAGATATCAGCCAGGTGTCTATAGTAGGCGGCGATTTCCCGCAGGATGAACTGGACGCACTGAAAGAGCGCGGTGTAGATATGGAAGGGGTGGAGATAGTAAAAGACGGCAAAAGCTTTTTCTGGAGTGGCCGCTACCATATGGATATGAACACGCGTGACACATTGGTAACGGAGTTGAATGTACTGGAACAATTCAACCCTACACTGCCTGACAGCTACCAGGATTGTGAATTCCTGATGCTGGGCAACCTGGTACCTGCGGTGCAGATGAGCGTTATCAACCAACTGAAAAAACGCCCGAAGCTCATCATTATGGATACCATGAACTTCTGGATGGAAGTAGCGCTGGAAGACTTGAAGAAAGCCATAGGCATGGTAGATGTGCTGATGGTGAACGATAGCGAGGCACGCCAGCTAAGCGGTGAGTATTCACTGGTGAAGGCTGCAGCTAAAATACAGGCTATGGGCCCTAAGTTCCTTATTATTAAGAAGGGGGAGCATGGTGCATTGCTGTTCCACAACAAGCAGGTATTCTTTGCCCCTGCATTGCCGCTGGAAGAAGTATTCGACCCGACCGGTGCCGGCGATACATTTGCAGGTGGCTTCATAGGCCACATTGCCCGCACTAAAGACATTTCTTTCGAGAATATGAAAACCGCCATCATCGTAGGTTCTGCTATGGCTTCTTTCTGCGTAGAGAAATTTGGTCCTAACCGTATGAAGGAACTGACAGAAGCAGATATAGAAAGCCGTATAGATGAATTTGTAGAGCTGGTAAATTTTGACATCAGCATCATCAACTAATAACACCTTCGTATAAAACTAAAAGGGCCGGCTATACACCCGGCCCTTTTCTTATGTCTTTACTTAGCCGCTATATAGATGGCCTTATATCCAGGACACGCATTTGCAACTTAGTATTACCATTGAAATCATTTTCATCCAGCGTATACACTACATCGAACGGGCCACGCTGCACCATGTCAAATTTCTCTGCCATGCCAAAGCCTATGCCATCTACTACAATGCCATTGTGCTGATGCACTACAAATTTTATATGTTGCTCTTTTACAATGCGGCTATATCCCTGGTAATCGTGTACATGCTTCGATACGAATACAGGGCGCAGGTTAGTAGGGCCAAAAGGTTCAAACTGTCGGATGATGTTATAGAACGCAGGTTTGATATCTGCCAGTGTTATTTCAGCATCTATCTCTATTTCAGGTATCAGCAGTTCGGGCGGTATTGATTGCGCCACCACTTCTTCAAAGCGTGCTACAAAATCTGCTACATTATCAGGATGCATGGTCATACCTGCAGCATAAAAGTGGCCGCCATAATTTTCCAACAGGTCGCGGCAGGCATGTATAGCTTCATATATATTAAAGCCGCTTACAGAGCGTGCGGAGCCGGTTACTTTCTCATTGCTCAGCGTCAGCACAATAGTAGGGCGGTAATAGTAATCTATCAGCCGGGATGCTACAATACCTACCACACCTTTATGCCAGTGTTCTTTATATAATACGGTCGATTTACGGTCCAGCAATGTTTCATCACCTTGTATCAAAGCCAGTGCTTCTTCCGTAGTACTTTTATCTATTTCTTTCCTGTCAAAATTGTCCGACTGCAGCGCTGCCGCCAGGGTCATTATCTTTTCAGGGTCGGTTTCTATAAATAGTTCTACTGCCTTGCGGGCATCATCCATACGGCCAGCGGCATTTACACGCGGGCCTATTACAAATACTAGGTCGGCGACCGATAAAGGACGTGTAGCCCCCGATAATTCTTTCAGCGTCTTGATACCCAGCGATGGCGATTCATTTACCTTTTGTATGCCAAAGTGGGCCAGCACACGGTTCTCACCATCTATCGGCACTATATCGGCAGCTATGCTGGTAGCCACCAGGTCCAGGTATTGATAAGCTTCTTCTTCTGGCAGCTCCCAGTGCTGCACCAATGCAGATATCAGCTTGAAACCAATGCCACAACCACTCAGTTCTTTATAAGGATAAGGGCAATCGCTTTGCTTAGGGTTAAGTATCGCTAATGCAGGCGGTATATTATCATCCGGCGTATGGTGGTCGCAAACGATCACATCTATCCCTAACGATTGTGCATACGCTATCAGCTCTACTGATTTGATACCGCAGTCCAGCGTTATCAGCAGTGTATACCCATTATCGCGCGCATACTCTATACCCGCGCGCGATACGCCATACCCTTCGCGGTAACGATGGGGAATGTAAAAGCCCAATTCGCCGTTATATCTTTTCTTAAGGAAAGAATACATCAGTGCAACAGATGTGGTACCATCCACATCATAGTCGCCATATATCAATATGCGTTCGTGCCATTCTATAGCTTCGCTGATGCGGTCTACAGCTTCACGCATGCCTTTCATCAGGAAGGGGTCGTGGAGGTGCGAAAGCTCGGGACGGAAAAACGCCTTCGACGAATCGAAATCTTCTATACCGCGCACGGCCAGTACCCTACATAGTGCGGGGTGTATGTGCAGTGCGTCTGATACGCCTTTTACCTTGGTATCGTCAACGGGTTTTAGTGTCCAGCGTTTCTCAGGCTTCATGGCCAAAATCCAGTTGTTGTACCGATTGGTGATAGGCGTTCACCCATTTATCCAGCTTATCTGTAAATGGTGTTTCGGTAATATGCTCAAAAAAGTTTCCTTCACTCATAATGGTATGCAGTAAGCCATCCTGCGCCTGTATGCAGCGCAGTGCCGTATCGTATGGAGTATGGCTGAAGGATACCATTTCATATACGGATACAAACTGTTCGGGGTAAAGCCTGCCCAGTTCCTTCTCTATCTTCTTACGCTCCAGGAAGCTGGGGTCAGCCACCTTGTCGCGCATTTCTATAAAGTTGTTCAGCGCCAGTTGTGCTACCGCATCGCCGTTCGGTTTGCGTTTTTGCTCGTAGGCTTTTAGTATAGCCGTCCAGTCATCACCATACTTATCCATCAGGCCGGCCAATATCGTACAGTCTTCAAAGCCCGCATTCATACCCTGTCCGTAGAAGGGAACAATGGCATGTGCCGCATCGCCTATCAGTGCGCTCTTATCAGCAACATGCCACGGGAAGATGTGTGTAGTGATGAGTGAAGAAGTAGGATTGGTAAAGAAATCTTCTATCAGCGTAGGCATCATTGGCACCGCATCGGGGAAGTGCTGGTTAAAGAATGCCAGTACATCAGCCTCTGTTTTCAGTTTAGCAAAAGATGTCTCGCCTTCAAATGGCAGGAACAGTGTGCAGGTGAAAGTACCATCCGTATTGGGCAGCGCTATCATCATAAAGTTGCGGCGCGGCCATATATGCAGGGCATTCTTTTCCATGCGCAGGTTGCCTGCCAGGTCGGGTGGTATGCACAGCTCTTTATACCCATGTTCCAGGTAGTGTTGCGATGCATTTACCCTATCCAGCGCCGTATAGCTTTTGCGCAGTGCCGAAAAAGCACCATCAGCACCAAATAGCAGGTCGGCCTGCTTGGTTATTTTCTTACCATCTGGCAATTCAAAGTGCAGGGTATTATCTGCCACATCTACATGCACACAACGATGGTCGAAGTGTATGGTAGCACCTTCCTGTTCGGCCAGCGTCATCAGCTTTTTATTCAGCTCGCCGCGGCTCACACTATATATCGCTTCATTATTCTTTCCATAAGCCTGCGATGCTGCAGTGCCATCGGCCTGGTGCAGAAAGCGGCCATACATGGGTATTGCCAATGCTTCCATTTCGCTGCGCAGCCCGGCAAGGTCCAGCGCCTTCCAGCCACGGGCACTCATAGCCAGGTTGATAGAACGACCGGCGGCTATAGTACTTACCCGCATATCCGGACGACGTTCGTATATCGTCACTTCATATCCGCGCTTGCGCAGTATGATGGCTAACAGGGAGCCAACCAATCCTGCACCTAATATAGTTACTGAACGAGCCATGTAATCTTCTCTTGGTTTCAGACAAAAATAAACTAATAGAGGCACTATCCGAAGCCTTAAACAATACGGTATCTTATAATATGACCACAATCACCTCGGCTCTGTATCAAAAACACGCAAAAAATCACACATATACGCGTTAAAAAATCTTATCGTAAATATTTCATAAAGACTTATCCCGTCTATCTCAAAATGTAGTGGAAGTTGTTACTTTTGGTGCTCATATATTTAAAACCTCATGCGATTAGCATTCTGGAAAAAGAAAGACCCCAACAAGAAAAAGAAACCTGTTTGGCGTGAATGGGTAGATGCCCTGGTCTTTGCAGTAGTAGCTGCCACTATCATCCGTACTCTTTTTATCGAAGCTTACACCATACCAACCGGGTCTATGGAAGGTAGCTTACTGGTAAATGATTACCTCTTTGTAAGTAAAATGGCCTATGGCCCGCGCATACCTATGACACCGGTTGCTGTACCGCTGGTACATAATACCATGCCGCTGGTAGGTGGCAAATCATATACCGATGCCGTGCAGTGGAAATACCGCCGCTGGCCCGGCTTCGGCAAGGTGCAGCGTTATGATGTTGTGGTATTCAACTTCCCGAACGGTGATACCGTAGTGGCAGAAGCCCCCGACCAGGATTACTACCAGCTATGCCGCATGTATGGCCGCGATATGATAGCGGGTGCCAATACCATCATCACGCGGCCTGTAGATAAAAAAGAAAACTACATCAAGCGCTGCATAGGCATACCGGGCGATAAGATAGAGATACGCAATGGTATCGTCTTTGTAAACGGCCAGCAGGGCCAGATATTCCCGCATGCTAAGATTACCCATGTGGTGCGTACTGATGGCCGCTTTATACCCGAAGAGTTTTTTGAAGAAAATGATATAGAGCAAGCCCCGATGGTAGATAAAAACACCTACCTGTATCAGTTGGAAAATGAGGATGCAGAAAAACTGCGTAAGGTACCGGGTGTACTATCTGTAGCACCTTACACCCAGCGCCCGGGTTATATACCGCAAGCGGCCGGTGAGTGGACCTTCCCGCAAGACACGACAAACTTTAAATGGAATGTTGACAACTTTGGCCCGATAGCGATACCTGCAAAAGGCACCAGCGTTACACTGACACCCCAAAATATAGCACTGTACCGCCGCATCATTGCCAACTACGAAGGCAATACACTAGAAGAACGCAATGGCCAGTTCATTATTAATGGTACGCCTGCTACTTCCTACACCTTCAAAATGGATTACTACTGGATGATGGGTGACAACCGCCACAATTCGCTCGATTCGCGCTACTGGGGTTTTGTGCCTATGGATCACGTAGTAGGCAAGGCATCGTTTGTATGGCTAAGCCATAGAGAAAGCCTCTTCAAGCTGCGTTGGGGCAGGTTGTTCCACAGCGTTTCTTCACTTAGCAAATAAGTTTATTCATACACAAAGCCGCGGTTATACTGCGGCTTTGTAATTTTGCACCAGTCATTTTTTTTCAACCATCATGTCTGCATATAAATATACCGGTGTTATACTGCTCAGTGCATTACTATCGGCCTGCGGTGGCAGCGAACCAACTACTGAACAAAATGAACCGGAAACCGTACACCCGGGCATGACAAAGGGCAAGGCCATATTTGCAGCCAACTGCGTACAATGCCACAGCCTGCATCGCGACCAGGTAGGCCCTAAGCTGGAAGGTGCCATGAGCCGTTGGAATAATGATACGGCACGCATCACACGCTTTATTAAAAACTCACAAGAGGCCATCAATATGGGCGACCCTCGTGCCATAGACATCTACGAAAAATGGAACAAAACCATTATGACCCCCATGCCGCACCTTACGGATAAGGACGTAATAGAATTGATAGATTATATAAACAAAGGGGTAGAATAATCTACCCCTTTATCATTATAAATAGTTTGTCGCCTTACGCTACCTGCTCTTTCAGCACACCCAGCTCTTTACCCACTTTTATAAAGGCAGCGATAGCCTCGTCTAAGTGATGGCGCTCGTGGCCGGCAGATATCTGTACACGTATGCGGTCTTTACCTTTCGGCACTACCGGGTAGAAGAAGCCTATCACATAGATGCCTTCTTCCAGCATGCGGGCTGCAAATTTCTGCGCCAGTACCGGGTCATACAGCATTACCGGTGCTATAGGGTGTGTACCCTCTTTTATGTCGAAACCTGCTTCCGTCATCTTACTGCGGAAGTACAGGGTATTTTCTTCCAGCTTATCGCGCAGGGCGGTTGTTTCACTCAGCATATCCAGCACGGCTATAGATGCGCCTACCACAGCCGGCGCTACGGTGTTGGAAAACAGGTACGGACGGCTGCGCTGGCGCAGTATCTCTATAATCTCTTTCCTGCCGCTTGTAAAACCACCCGATGCACCACCTAATGCTTTACCCAATGTACCTGTAATGATATCGATACGGTCCATCACACCGCACAGCTCATGCACACCACGGCCGGTTTTACCCATAAAGCCGGATGAGTGGCTTTCGTCTATCATTACCAGTGCATCATATTTATCGGCCAGGTCGCATATTTTATCCAGTTGCGCTATCGTACCATCCATAGAAAATACAGAATCGGTAACGATAAGGCGCGTGCGTGCATCTTTAAAGGCCTGTAGTTGCGCTTCCAGGTCGGCCATATCGTTATGCTTGTAGCGGCCACGTTTAGCCTTACACAGGCGCACACCGTCTATAATAGAAGCATGGTTCAGTTCGTCTGATATAATAGCGTCTTCTTCATTCAGCAGCGGCTCAAACACACCACCATTGGCATCAAAGCAGGCCACATACAGTATGGTATCTTCCGCACCCAGGAAGGTAGAAAGTTTTGCCTCCAGTTCTTTATGAATATCCTGCGTACCGCATATAAAGCGTACAGAGCTCATACCATAGCCACGCCTGTCGATGGTGGCATGGGCCGCTTCTATCACTTTAGGGTGAGAGGATAGGCCCAGGTAGTTGTTGGCACAAAAGTTCAGCACTTTGCGGCCATTCACCATGATTTCCGCACCTTGCTCCGATTCTATGATGCGTTCGGCTTTATAGATACCGGCGTCTTTTATTTCATTCAGTTCTTTATTCAAACGCTGGTAAAATGAAGGACTTGACATTGTTTCTTGATTTTAGGGCAAAATAACGCATTATAGCCCAAAATGACACCCATTGTTTTTTCTTAAACTATTGCCAAAAACAGCCGCAGCCTTTGGCCGGGCGTGCAGGGTTTATAACTTTACAGCCTTGCAGCCGCTGCGCTACATATTACTATTACTGGTATGCATGCCTTATCTAAGTAAGGCACAAAGCCTGCATGGTATCATCACAGAGGCCAATACTGGCCGTGTGCTATACCCGGTTACAGTGGTCAATATGGCAACACAGGAATCCGCATATACGAATGAACGTGGTGAATTTACACTGCCGGTATATGCAGGGCAACAAATAGGCATTACCTATGTGGGCTACAAACACATGCAGCGACTTGTAACTACCGATATGCTTTCCGGTACTCTGAAAATTGCATTGACACCCTTCCGCTATGAGCTGGACGAACTGGTGGTAAGGCCTAATTATACCCCTTACCAGTTAGACTCTTTGCATCGTCGCTCTGTTTACCAGCGCACACTGGCATGGCAGCGTACCAGTTCGGTCATGAGCCCGGTTTCTTTCGTTGCCGACCGGCTTTCGTCAAAGAGTAAACAACGCTATAAGTTTCAGCAAAACTATTTTAAGTGGGAAGATGAAAAGTTTATCGATTCCCGGTATACACCTGCTTTAGTAACACAGCTTACCGGCCTTACCGGCGATAGCCTGGGCTATTTTATGAATGCCTATCCTATGGCATTTGATTACGCGCGCACGGCTACCGAGCTGGAACTGAAAATGTGGATACGCTTTCACTACCGCGAATGGCTCAAAAACCCGGTTATCCCTAAAGTAGATTCAGCCATTGTGCAGGGCATCAAAAAAGATTAATGCGCGTGCGTTTCTTATACATATTATGTATGCTGTCCATCGCTTTACCCACTAATGCCCAGGTAATAACCGGCACTGTTACCGATAGGCAGGAACGTACAGCAATAGACATGGTATTGATAACTAACAAGCGCACCAAAGCTGATAGTCGCAGTAACACAAACGGGCGCTTTCAGATACAAGGTATGGTTGGCGATACATTACTCATATCGCACCCGGCATATAGTTTCCGCAGTTTCATCGTTAATGCTACTGATGTACGCATTTCTATGTCAGCCAATGTGCATAAACTGCAGGAAGTGGAAGTGATATCCGGCATGACTAAATTTCAACGCGATTCTGCTACACGCCAGGCCATCTATCACAAAACGCTGAAGGATGCGCAGCATAAAACCAAACTAAACCTTAACAACGGTATTGCACTCGATGGGCTTTTCACATCGCTGGCTTATAAAGTATCCGGAAAAGGCAAGCGCAATAAGGCATTTGCCCGGCAGTTAGCAGATGATAACAAAGTACGCTTCACACAAGCACGTTATTCAAAAGAGCTGGTAGCCAACCTTACACCATTGCGTGGCGATAGCATCACCTTATTTATAGAGCAGAACCCCATACCTTACGACTTTGTGCGCAGCGCAAAAGATATAGAATTGAAGATGTGGGTGCGTCAACGTTATAAAAACTGGATACATAGTGCTACTACCGCTATAGATACTACCAATAAGCACGACTGATTATTTATGTAACTTTGTTGCATGCTACCTCAATGGCAAACCGGCATTGTAAAACAGATATCGCAGGCTACACCCAATACGCGCCGCTATTGGATAGAGCTACCCGAAACATCTTCGTTCGACTTTAAGCCCGGCCAGTTTGTTACACTCGACCTGCCTATACATGAGCAGCGCACCAAACGCTGGCGCAGCTATAGCATTGCATCAATGCCCGATGGCAGCAATATTATAGAACTGGTAATCGTAAAGATGGAAGGTGGGCTCGGTACTTCTTATTTCTTTGATGAAGTAACCGAAGGGACACAACTTACCTTGAGGGGCCCGCAGGGTGTTTTTGTATTGCCTGAAACTTTGGATAAAGACCTGTATATGATATGCACGGGGACCGGCATAGCACCTTTCCGTAGCATGCTGCATTACATACACAAGCATAATATCCCGCACAAAGAGTTGCATCTTATATTCGGTACCCGCCAGCGGCAAGACCTGCTGTATGAAAATGAAATGCGCGAGCTGCAAGACATCATACCCGGTTTCAGGTATCATACTGCCCTCTCGCGCGAAACTGCCGATGGCCACAGAACAGGTTATGTGCACGCCATATACGAGGAAATGTGCCGGGCTACCCCACCAGCCAGCTTCATGCTTTGCGGCTGGAAGGTGATGATAGATGAAGCCAAACACCGCCTGTTGGAAATGGGTTACGATAAAAAAGATATACACCTCGAACTATACGGCTAACTGCGCCGATTGTATTTATACATAACTATTTACACATATTCATGCGTGGTTATGTATAACTCTCTATTGTTTTTCCATCTGTAATTGCCGATTTTTGAATAAGGCAGCACAATTTGTAATTGTTCTTTTTCCGGGTTGATACCCTTTACATTATCCGCTTTTTACCTGCTGCTATTAGCCACACCTTTGTTTCGCATATAACATGCAGTGGCATAAGTTTTTATGTTTTTTTAAACCGAACGAGACCATTATGACCAACCAACGTACTATTATCATTTCCAACAGGTTACCAATAAAGATTACCGGCAAGCGGGAAGCCATGCAATATCAAAGTAGCGAAGGCGGACTGGCTACGGGCCTCAATAGCGTATATAAACAAAAAGATAACATATGGATAGGCTGGCCCGGTGCTATTGTAGAAGATGCTTATAAACAACAGGTTAGAGATAAGCTGAAAGAGCAAAACCTGCTACCTGTATTCCTTACACAAGAGGAGATAAACGGCTTTTATGAAGGCTTTTCCAACGAAACATTGTGGCCTTTGTTCCATTACTTCCCCAGTTATGCCACCTTCAATCCTACCAACTGGGATTTATATCGCACAGTAAATGAAAAATACGCACAAGTCATTTTAGAACATATACGCCCAGATGATACCATATGGATACATGATTACCAACTGATGCTATTGCCGGGCCTGATACGCAAGGCAATGCCCAATATATCTATCGGTTATTTCCAGCATATACCCTTTCCTTCTTACGAGATATTCAGGTCCCTGCCGTGGCGGGAAGAATTGTTGAATGGCCTATTGGGTGCTGATCTTATCGGTTTCCATACCTACGACGATGTACGCCACTTTATAAGTTCTGTTAACCGTATAACCAACATATCGGGTTTCACCAATGAACTGAATGTAAACAACCGAAGCATCACGGTCGATTCGTTTCCGATAGGTATAGATTATAACAGGTACTACCAACTGGCGCAGGAAGGAAACACTTATCGTGGCGAACTGAAAATAAAACAGGTGACAGGTGATAGCAAAGTATTGATAAGTATAGACAGGCTTGATTACAGTAAAGGCATTACCCACCGACTGGAAGCCTACCGCTTTTTATTAGAACGCCATCCTGAGTTGCACGGTAAAATAGTACTGCTGCACGTAGTAGTACCCTCGCGCGATAATGTACCGAAGTATAAAGAAATGAAAGAAGAGATGGATAAACTGATAAGCGACATCAATGGTAAGTACAGCACCCTTGGCTGGCAGCCTATCCACCACTTCTACCGTTCATTTCCGCCCAATATCTTATCGGCTATGTATAAAACAGCCGATGTAGCACTGGTAACACCCATGCGAGATGGCATGAACCTGGTAAGCAAAGAGTATGTAGCCAGCAAGACAGATGAAACGGGCGTACTGATACTAAGTGAGATGGCAGGTGCGGCAAGGGAATTATCAGATGCCGTGATTGTAAACCCCATTAACATATGGGATGTTGCCGAAAAAATATACATGGCGCTGAATATGCCGGTTGT
>JANLJF010000132.1:0-2072 GCA_029255605.1 Azovibrio restrictus | reverse complement strand
TTTTATGGAAAAACTGCAGGAAGTGAAAGAACAGCAAAAAACATTACTTACACACACCATCAGCAAAGAAACTCAAGACAAAATACATACCACTTATGCCAATGCTACACGCCGCCTGATATTGCTTGATTATGACGGAACATTGGTACCCTTCCATAAGCAGGTAAATGAGGCTATACCTGATGCAGAGCTTTTGGATATGCTAACACAGCTAACCAAAGACCCCGCAAATGATGTGGTCATCATCAGCGGCCGTGATTATAAAACGCTGGAAACCTGGCTTGGAGAACTACCGCTCGACTTTATAGCAGAGCACGGAGCATGGTATAAGTATAATGCAGAAAACGAATGGAATACGGCTCCTGACTTAAACACCAACGGCCTGCAATCTATCATGCAAATGATGAACATGTACACCAAACGAACACCGGGTGCTTTTATTGAAGAGAAAAGTTATTCTATTGCCTGGCACTACAGGCGTGTAGAAAAAGACCTTGGCAACCTGCGTGCGCAAGAGCTTATTTCCGACGTTAAACACATAGTAGGCGATATGGGGCTACAGGTATTACAAGGCGATAAAGTGGTGGAAGTAAAGAGCATGTATATCAACAAAGGCAAGGCTGTAAAGCGCTGGCTGGATAAAGACAATTACGATTTCATCATAGCTATAGGCGACGACCATACCGATGAGGACACCTTCAAAGCTATGCCTGCTGAGGCTTATACCATCAAAGTAGGCAAAAACATTTCAGCAGCCACCTATTTCCTCAATTCTTATATAGAAGTACGCAAACTGTTGCGCGACCTTTATCTTGATGATAATACATTGAAGCAAGGCAATAAACAATTTGCACTTATGTAATTTTCAAACCACCGTTACAGGAAGCTCGGCTTGTCCGTCTTCCTGTCTATACGGTAGGCGGCATTCATGAGGCCCACATGGCTATATGCCTGCGGAAAATTACCCCATTGGCTGCCATCATTAGCATCTACATCTTCGCTAAGAAGTCCCAGGTGGTTGGTAAAGCCCAGCAGGTTATCAAATATTTCTATAGCCTCGTCCAGCCTGCCTACGCAGGCCAGTGCTTCCACATACCAGAAAGCGGTTATCAGGAAGGTCGTTTTGGGCTTACCGAAATCATCTGTGTGCTTATACCTGTAGAAAAGACCTTTATCTGCACGCAGCTCTTTTTCCAATTCTTGCAGGTGCCGCTTTGCCCTTTCAGATGCCGGATCTATATAGTTCATCATGATAAGCTGCAGTGTACTGGCATCCAGGTGCGGCGTTCCTACCGCTTGTGTATATACACCACGCGTTTCGTCATAGCATGCATCGATATTGGCAGCTGCTTTCTGCATGAGTTGCTGTGCTTTGCGTTGTATATTTTCATCTCCTATAAATTCGCCAATCTTCAAAGCAGCCTTGCAGCCGGCCCATTGAAAAAGATTGGTATAGCAATGCAGTTGCGTTAGGTTTCTGAATTCCCATATACCGGCATCCGGCTCATCTATGGTTGCCTCTATCTTATCCAGTATGTTTACAATCCACTTGGGCGATGTAGTATGCTCTTCGTATATAAAACGATGGTCGGTATACAACGGTAATAAAGACAACAGTACTTGCCCGTAAATATCATTTTGTATGTGCTCCACTGCCTGGTTTCCTACCCGCACCGGCTGATTATTCTTATAACCCTTCAGCGGCAAAATACGTTCATCAATATCTGCACCGCCGGTAATAGTATACAGTGGATTGAATCGCTTATTCTCTTTTACAGCAAGGTTGGCTATAAAATGGAAATAACGCTCAGCTTCTTCAAAGTGGCCAATATTATTAAAGGCGTTAAGTATATAATAAGCATCGCGCAGCCAGCAATAGCGATAATCCCAGTTGCGGGTGCTCTGGTCATACTCCGGCAGGCTGGTAGTGCTGGCCGCTATAATAGCACCGGTATCTTCATACTGGTGTATCTTCAGTGCCAGCGATGAACGTATCACCTGCTCCTGGTACATATTGCCTATCCCTGTGTTCTTTACCCATTGCCTCCAGTAAGCAGCGGTGCGCATCAGGA
>JANLJF010000131.1 GCA_029255605.1 Azovibrio restrictus | reverse complement strand
ACCAGACTTTCGCAGTGAAGTATGAAGCTACTCCGGGTTTTGCTTACCCTGCCGGCACTTACACAGTAGATGTAGTGTACACTGCTACGCAACAATAAAATCTTGGTTTGTTTATAGGTGAATGAAAGAAAAGCGGCCCCGTAAGGCCGCTTTTGTTATTATGAAATACTTCCCATTTTATTACAATAACAATATCGACAATACATAGTCGCCGAGCAATATCAATATACAGCTAACTACTACTGAGGTGGTAGACGCACGGCCAATTTCCAATGCACCACCCTGCACATAATAACCATAATAAGCAGGAATAATGGAAATAATAAGCGCGAACGTAAATGACTTAGCCATCGCAAAGAAGAGGTTGTATGGCAGGAATCCCTGTGTTAACCCCTGGTAAAATTGCTCTTCGGTTATAATACTTGAAAACATACCTGCTATATACCCACCCCATATGCTGATGGCGATAGAAAGTACAATAAGGCTTGGCACCATTATCACAGCAGCTACTATCTTGGGCAATACTAAATATGTTTTCGTGTTGATACCCATTATTTCCAGTGCATCTATCTGCTCGCTCACACGCATATTACCCAGCTCCGATGCTATTTTAGAGCCTACCACGCCCGCCAGCACTATACAAATAACGGTGGGCGAAAGCTCAAGTATCGTAGAATCACGGATGATCTGCGCGATAACCGGCTTTGGCACCAGTGGGCTAATAAGTTGATACGCTGTTTGTATGGTAAGTACCGCACCCAGAAAGAAAGAGATAACGATAACGATAGGAAGCGACCGGATACCTATATCATTACATTGTTCCATAAACTCCTTCCAATACACCTTCGTGTTCTCAGGGCGGCTGATGGACTCCTTCAGCATAATAGCAATACGGCCCAGGTGTTCTAAAAAAATCTTCAGCATACGTTTACAAAAGTAGTGAAATGCAGCATTGCAGTGATACAGAGAATGTTGCAATAGTACAGATATAAAAATCCCGTTCCAACAAGGAACGGGATTTTTAGTTCAATTTATGTTACCGGCTATTACGCCAGTTTTTTCAGTTCTTCGATGTGTGCTTCACGGTCTACCTCCTGTTTCAGGCTGTCTTTCTTATCCATATCTACCAGGATAGGAGCTGCCACGAATATAGAAGAATAAGTACCTGTGATAACACCTATCAGCATTGCGAAGGCGAAACCGCGTGTTACCTCACCACCAAATATGAACAGGATCAGTACAGACAGGAACACCGTTAATGATGTCATGATCGTACGGCTCAGTGTATCGTTAATGGCGCGGTTGATAACGCTTTCTTTACCTTCTTTAGGATTTTTACGGAAGTATTCACGGATACGGTCAAACACGATTACAGTATCGTTCATCGAGAAACCTATTACCGTCAACACGGCTGCAATAAAGTGCTGGTCGATTTCCAATGCAAATGGCACCACACCTTTCAGGAAAGAGAACACCGCTAATGTGATACATACGTCGTGCATCAGGGCTACGATAGTACCCAACGAGTACTGCCATTTGCGGAAGCGTATCAGTATATATACAAATATTGCCAGCAGTGAGAACAGGGTAGCTTGTATAGCACCTGCTTTCAAGTCATCAGATATTGTTGGCAATACTGTTTGAGAGCTCTGAATATACTTGGCGGCAAATGTTTCCGCGCTGGTATTTGCAGGTATAAAACCTTCTTTTGCCAAACCTTCGCGCAGTTTCTCCTGTACTTTCAGTTCTACTTCCTGGCCTGGTTGTTTTATTAAGTAAGCAGTAGTGATATTGAGGTGATTATCCTGACCGATTGTTTTAACAACAGGATATTCACCGTCAAAATAACCTTTCAGTTTCTCACGCACTTCGCTTACAGTATGTTGCTTATCGAAAGCGATAGTATAGCTACGTCCACCGTCAAATTCCACACCATAATCAAAACCATTGAAGAAAGAACCAATACCGCCCAACAATACGATTACAGAAATAATGTAAGCTGTTTTACGAACACCAACAAAGTTGAAGTGTGCTTTGCGGAAGATAGCTTTAGACAGGTTTGTAAAGTATTTGAAATGGCGCTCACGTTTAGTATAGATGTCTGTTATCAGACGCGATACCAGGATACCACAGAACAAAGACAACAGGATACTGATGATCTGTGTAGTAGCGAAACCAAGTACCGGGCCAAGGCCAAAAGCAAACAGGATGACAGATGTAATCAGGATCGTTACGTGGCCATCTAATACAGGCGCCAATGAATTATTGTAACCTTTTTTAATCGCTTCATCATAGGTGCTGCCACCCGCCAGTTCTTCTTTTATACGTTCAAATATGATAACGTTCGTATCCACAGCCATACCAATACCCAGTACCAGACCCGCTATGCCAGGCATGGTAAGTGTAGCGTGCAGTGCAGAAAGGATACCTATAGTGAACAGTACATTCAGTATCAGGGAAATATTGGCTACAATACCACCGGTGTTGTAGTAAACCAGCATCAATACGAATATCACCAGGAATGAAATGATCAGAGAGTTCATACCCGCGGCAATAGACTCGGCACCCAGTGTAGGGCCTACCACTTGCTCCTGAACGATGCGTGCAGGTGCTGGCAGTTTACCTGATTTCAGGATATTGGCCAGGTCAGTTGCATCTTCTACAGTAAAATTACCACTGATGGAAGTGTTACCGTTAGGTATTTCACCATTTACCAACGGGGCAGAATATACTTTATCATCCAGCACCACTGCTACATAACGGCCTGCATTTTCACCTGTCATTTTTTTCCAGATACGTGCACCTGTTACATCCATACTCATAGCAACCTCTGGTTTGCCGTTCAGCGGGTTGTAATCCATGCGGGCATCCGTTACGTGGTCACCTTCCAGTTTTGCTTCATTTTCGCCACCGGGCACTGTTTTGATAGCATACAGCATCAAAGGTGCATTAGCGTTGCGTGCATCTTTTTTATCCTCTGCACCGTAGATGAATTTTACGTTGTTAGGGAATTTATTACGCACTACATCCAGGCTCAGATAGTGGTTCAGTTTAGCTGTATCTTTCTTTGCTACCAAACCAACTACAGGGCCTTGGTTGATATTTCCCTGTTGGGTGATGTTAGGATACCAAACAGCAAACAGGGGATTTTTCTTTTGGGCATCTTTTGCAGCTTTAGAAGCAGAGTCAGTTCCGGTAGCGGCACCTTCTTTACCTGCCAGTAAAGAAGAAAGGCTGGCGGTATCTTCACCTGCTGCTTTTGCAGTAGTATTCGTGTCAGCAACTGCAGCGGTAGCCACACTTGCAGTATCGGTAGCTTTAGTTGTTGTATCTTCTTTTTCACCTGCCAGGTAAGATGCCAGTGCATCATTTGCAGGTTGTATAGCATTAATGATCTCATTATTGCTATACATCTCAAAGAACTGCAGTTTGGCTGTCGATTGCAGGTAAGCCCGAACACGCTCGGGATCGCGCACACCGGCCAGCTCTACAGTGATGATACCTTTATTATCATCCAGGTTGATATTAGGAGAAGCCACACCAAACTTGTCTATACGTGTAAGTAATACATTGTACGTACGTTTGATAGCGTCTTTTGCTTCCTTATTTATTTTAGCCAATACCTGGTCATTGGTCGACTGCAGCGTTATTTCTTTTTCAGATGGCTTGGTAAACAGATATGCCAGTTTTGCACCTGGGTTAGCCTTAGTATATGCTTCACCAAACAGGGTAACGAAGTTTGCCTGGCTGTTAGCTTTAGCTTTATCGGCATCTGCTATGGCTTTGTTCAAAGCTGCATCTTTCGGATTGTTCGACATAGAACGAACCAGCTCATCAAGGCTCACCTCCAGTGTTACGTTCATACCACCTTGAAGATCAAGACCCAGGTTCAGCTCTTGCTCTTTGGCTTCCTGGAAAGTGTACTTTTTCAGCAGTGGGATGCTCATAACAGTTTCACCCTGAAGGCTATCTGTAATGCTTTCATAGCGTGCTTCTACCAGTTTCTCCAGTTCTTCGCCGGTAGCTGCGGGATTTTGAAGCTTTGCCTGCTTTGTTGCTTTTTCACGAGCCTTTACCTCTACATTGCGTACTACCCAAGTAAATGATAGCTGATACAAAGAGATAAGGATTAGCGCTGCGGTAAAAAATTTTACCAACCCTTTTAATTGCATAGGTTTTTTCGATTAATACTTATATACTTTTTATGAAAACAGAGTGGGCAAAGATAGGATTTAATATAAAAAATAAAAGTTTCCATAAACTATGATAAAAACAAGTTTTTTACATGTATCAAAACTTTCATATAGATGACTTCAAATCTTTTAGTATTTTATTAACGAAAATGTTATTTTTACGAGAGAAGTAAAATATAAACAACAAATTTTCAGAGCATGATACGAAAAATTACGCTATTCTTCGTGGCGTTATTGTGCACTTATTTCACCTCATTTTCCCAAAAGTGCGGTTTCGATCAGGTGCATGGTTACCATATGGCCAATGACCCTGCCTACGCCCGATCATTTAACGACATGAAAGCTCGTTGGGCTGCCTATGTGGCATCTACGCCCAACATTAGTAGCTTAAAGGTATTGATGCCTAATGGCGTAGACACCGTGTATGAAATACCGGTAGTGGTACATGTTATCGATACATCGGCTGCATTTGCAGGACGTTATTCTCCCAGTAATGCTATCATACAGGCATGGATAGATCAAACCAACAAAGCCTGGGCTGCAGAATCGCCATATACATTACCTGGTAGTGGCGGTACGCGTATCCCTATAAAATTCGTATTGGCAAAACGCGATACTGCATGTAATGCCTTTAACGGTATCATCCGCAAAAACGGCTCTGTACTGGCAAGCTATAATGCAGGTGGCATTGAAACACCCGGTGGCGGCTTTACCGGTGGTGAAACAGATGCGACAATTAAAGGACTGAGCCGTTGGAATAACACGCTTTACTATAACATATATATAGTAAATAAAATAGATGGGGTTAACGGCTATGCCGGTTCCGGCAGCTTTACAGCCGGTTATGCCTATCCACCAGTTAGCCCGGTTCAATATAGTGTGGATGGTGCAGTAGTTCTGGCATCACAGGTATTTGACTATGCTAATAACGTAACCCTGGCGCATGAAGTAGGTCATGCTTTTGGCTTACAGCATACCTTTGAGGGAGATGTGAATGGCACTACCTGCCCTCCAAACCTTGACTGTACGCTGGATGGCGACGGCATTTGCGATACAGACCCGCATATACGTTCTCCATTCACCTGCCCTACAGGCACCAACCCATGTACAGGTAATGCATATGGTGATGTAGTGCACAATTTTATGGACTATTCTAACTGCCAGGATAGGTTTACACCGGGCCAAAGGGCAAAAATGATGTTTAACTTGAAATCGCATTTATCTCGCTCCGGTTTCCTTACATCATTGGGTGCTACAGCACCTCCTGCTACTTCATTGGTTAGCTCCTGCACAACTAGTATTAATCCTACCAATGCGTCATTTGCTACTTCAACAAATGTCGGCCCACGTAAGATTGTGATCGCAGACCCTGCCTCTATGACTGTTAAGGATACATTTTTCCATATAGAATCAAATGGTTACAGTGAGGGTGGCGCTTATGTAAACAATACATGTAAGCATAGGGTGACATTAACAGCAGGCCGCACCTATTCGCTTACTGTTACAGTTACTTCAGGAAACAATAAAGCTAAAGCTTTCATAGACTATAATAATAATGGCATCTTTGAAAATACCGAACGTATTTTAAATGCCAACACCGGTTTCAGCACTACCAAACAGGCAAATTTTGTGGTGCCTACCAGCGCTTCGACTGTAATGTGTACACCACTGCGTATGCGTGTAATTGCAGACGTTGCAACAAATGTTGACTCTTGCGACGAACTGCAGTGGGGACAGGCAGAAGATTATACCGTAGTTATTCGCGGTAGCGGTGGCTCTGCTACAGGTAGTGTAACATTAAGCAAGCCCCCTATTGGCGGTAATCCTTCTTGCCCCGGAGCTGAGCTTACTTATTATGCAGTACCAAGCAGCGGACTTACCATTACAGCTATTAAATGGTTTAAAAACGGCATACTGCAACCAACTGTTACTACCGATACATTCAGGTCTACAGCGTTCAATAATAACGATAGTATAAAAGTGCGCATTTTATATATCAGTCCTTGTGGTATTGACAGTGTCACATCTGAATCTGATACAGTACGTCGTTCCAGCTCCATTGGCCCTGCAGTAACAATGGCGCTTACCGGTGGTGTATTACCCGGTTGCATTGAGGATACGCTTACCTTCTCTATAACAGGTACCGTTAACCCCGGCGGAGCTCCAGTATTCTCATGGCAAAGAAATACAGGTAGTGGATATGCTGCCATTCCATCAAGCAATGCTATCATCAGCCCCGATGGAAGGACATTAAGGACATGGGGTAACCCGGCCGGTACATTGATACGCGCACAAATGTTATCAAATTCATCATGTGCACCTGTACCTAATCCGGCTGTCAGCTCAAATGATGTTACAATTACATACAGTACCAAAGCACCTACCGTAAGCATTGCGCTTACTACAGGTAATAATCCTGGTTGTGCCGGTCAATTACTTACGTTTACAGCTACGCCAACTACTGGCGGCAACGCTCCGGTATATGAGTGGAGGGTGAACAATGTTACCCAAACAGGTATAACGGGCCCTACATTTACCGCTACATTAGCAAATGGAGATGTTGTAAAGGCTATTTTGACATCAAATTCTACTTGTGCATCTACACCTACAGCTACATCTAATGATATAACAATCGTACACCAGCAGATAACAGCTGATGTAAGCATTGTACAAACAACACCTAGCCCTTCATGCGATAGCCAGGCTGCTGTCTTTACTGCTACAACTACCAATCCGGGTACAAGCCCGCTGTATCAGTGGAGGATCAACGGTACGAATATGGGTGCTCCGCAAGGCCCTGTATTTACCAATGTAGTAGAGAACAATGATGTGGTTGATTGTATATTCATGTCAAGCGACCCATGCGTATTGAATCAATCAGATACTTCTAATGCATTGACAGTAGCGACTACTCCAAGTGCCAGGCCAACTATCAACGTTAAGATAACGCAAGGCAAAGACCCCGGCTGTCTCGATTCATTGGTTGAATTTACCGCTACGGTAACCAGTATCGGTTCTTCGCCTCAGCTCGATTGGTTTGTGAATGGCTTTAATGTAGCCAGCGGCCCTACGTACAGCTCTACTTCTCTGGTAACAAATGATGTGGTTTATTGCCGCGCACATCAAACAGACGGCCAATGCTACCTGCCTGATACTGTATATTCTATTCCGGATACAATGATGCGTTCATTGACACTTGACCCGCCAATCATCCACCTGATAGGCAATATGCTGACGGTAGACCGTAAAGGCACGTTTATTTGGTTCGGCCCTGGCGGTCAGCTTACAGATGGCAGGAATGGCCAGTTGTACCCACAAACATTAGGTGCATACTACGCAGTAACAGATAACAATGGTTGCTGGTCTGGCCCTTCAAATGTTCTGGTAATTACCCTGCTGGATGTAGACATGGTGAATATGCAGGATGTGAAAATATATCCTAACCCTAGCTCTGGTAAACTGACGTTTGACTGGGCAGGCAGGACTGTGAATATGAACATAGGCATATATAACCAACTTGGCCAGCAAGTAATGAAAACAAACGCTACCGATGTTTCAACGAAGGTGATAAATATGGAAGGCCTTGCAAATGGTGTGTACTACATCGTACTGACCGATGAGCAAGGGCACAGTGGTACTGTTAAAGTACAGCTTCAGAAATAACAGTTGACAATAGCAGAATAACAAAAGAGAAGGCCGCTATATAGCGGCCTTTTTTTATTTCTATTATTTCAATTATTTGCTGTAAATAAAAGCGTAACAGCCGGGCTTCTCAATGCTTGCTACTTGTTTCATATGCCCCTCTATTTTCTTTCTTGTGTTAGCCAGATCGGCTGAATAAACACTGGTAAAAATAAATGCAGAAGGTGATAGCGCCCACTGGGCAAGCCCATTGTAATCTGCATCCCAACTTAGCTTATCCGCATTTTTTATGCTGCTCCATTTATCTTTTTCAGGATGGATAGTAGTGTAATAGATAAATGCCGGCCCTGCCCCATTATGCAGGTACAATCTGTTGCCATTATTAATGCCATTCTCCATTACAAAATCCAGCGCATCTGTTATTTCTTCCGTTTCCAGTTTATCCCATATAAAGTGCACCATATTATGGTTATATAAATTGACGAACGCAATAATTGCCGCTACCCAATTTATATACCGTCTTTTATGCAATAACATAAGCCCGACACCAATAGCAGCAAGCAATAAGATTATCGGCATTATAAAAAGGGAAACCCTCGGTATGAGCGTAAACTTATTGATAGCCGCTGCAAACAACAGTGCAATGCCAGGCAGTATCAGCAAAGCTGCAACAGCTCGTTTTTTCCTTATGAGGTACACCATTGCATATACTATAGCAGCAAAGTTAAATACTAGCGCCAAAGCAGTAGCCCCTGCAGCTTCCGACAACAATACCTGGCACAGTGCTATATTATGGTTCCATTCCTTTATGCTATCCGGCGTTGCTACCAAAAAATAATCAGCATGAAAACTCTGCAGATAGCTCGACTCTGCCTGGGTTTGCAGTATCAGTTTGTAGTAGGCACCAAATTGAGCTAACCACACAATACCACATATGGCTATTAGCCATATTTTTTTAAAAACCTTATGCTGTATGCAATGGATAAAATAATAGGCAGCTACGCCTGCAAGAACAAATACTGATGGCATACTAAGCCATATAGCCATGCTCCCTGCGCCCAACCATATTATAGCAAATTTTGATCCGGTCGTTTTCTGTATATCAGTTTTTACCGCCAGCAGAAGTAAACACAAAACGACCAATACATCGCTAATATACTGCTTCAACTCGGTGCTATAACGTATATATATATAGCCTATCGCCAGCATACCTATTGCATACCATGCCGCATGCCCTGCACCCAGCTTTTTTAGCAGTGCGTACATTACAAATAGCGATGCAATGCCTGCCAACAAGGGGTACAAGCGAAATGCCTGCTCACCGAAACCCAGCCATATGGTTGAAAACTTGGTTATCCATAGAAAAATGGGGGGCGCGTATTGCTCATAGCTAAGTAGGCCTGCCAGCCCTGCAAAACCACGCTCATAAATGTTACGGGCTACATTCGCTTCATCGATAAACAGGTTACGATTTTGCAGGTAAACTGAAACACGTATGATAATACCCAACAATATAGCTGCAAAAGCCAGCCACTTATATATCTTTTCATTTTGTAGAAAAGAGGGTTTCATTTGCATAAGATGGGCAAGATAGTTATTTGATAAACGAAGCTGCAGTAAAATTAGTATGACTAACCTGTGTTCAGCCCATAGTCCCTAATCCTTCACTTTCCGGACAGGCAGCATCTTACCAGTATCATATGCCATTTTCATAAGGTAGGTACCCGTACTTGTTCCACGTGATAAACGCACTTTAGGTTGTGTAAACGCTTGGTAAGCAGTGGCGCCCATCAGGCCAAACATAAGGCCAGATAACGCCATACCAGCCTCTGAACCTTTCTGAACACGATATTCTATATAAAAGTCATTTCTCTTTTTCTTCATACTAATTGGTCCTGATGCTGTCGATTTAAACCAACGTTTATCGTACACAGCGAAATATTCTGAGGGATCAATACGCTCTCCATGCTTGTCATTAACAGTAGTAATGTAAAATTGAGGCACATTCTGGTTGGCTATCATCCTATCTAAGCGTTTAAATTCAACAATGGATGGCGTTTGATTCAGAAATTCCTCATGCGACTTGTAAATACCCCTTACATAGTTATCCGTTTGATAAACAGGGTATTCCTGTTTCCGTTTGTTATGATACCACATTGCATCGGCAAAAGAAAACATCTTTTCCCCCCAAGCTTTCTCCGCTATCATAGTGATATATGTATCCATGAGTAATTGATATCGTTTTAGCATGCTGGCAGGTAAGCTTCCCGGAGGTACTTCGTAAAACGAATCTACAGTAAGCAATAATTCATACTGGTCATTTGCGCCCTTAAAAAAATCAGCATATATGTATATTGTACCCTGCTCGACAGCCGTTGGGTTATGTTCCAGGTTTAAAGCATGTAATACTACCAGCAACGTATCGCGCTCCGCATTTTGCCTGAACATTTCATTATAGTGGCTTTCCAATGCTTTTGCTACCGACGGTGAAGCTGTAATGTCCTTTATATAGGCATTAATACGTACATATCCCATAGTATTTGTGTCCACACGCTTATCTATCACCTTAGCTGCACCGAAATCAGCTTTTATAGCCTCAACTGAGTTTTTATACTTAAACTCAAATGTTTTTTGAGCCCAAGTATCGGACAGCAGGCCAATCAGGAAAAAACAAGCTATAATAGCTCTGAACAATAGCATTATCAAATATTTAACTGCAAATAAACTAAATTTGGGCACTCTAAAACAGGAGTTATTTTATATGCCGGTAACACAATTAAAGAACTACGCCGAGGGCAAATGGGTAACCGCCAAAACAGGCGATGAACTACATAATGCCATCACGGGTGAAACTATATTTACTGCCAGCAGCGAGGGATTGGATTTTGGTGCCATGATGAACTATGCCCGCAAGGTAGGCGGCCCTGCTCTGCGCAAGCTTACTTTTCATGAGCGTGGCCGCATGCTGAAGGCACTGGCGCTATACCTGATGGGAAAAAAAGAATATTTCTACACCATCAGCGCATATACAGGTGCTACGCGAGTAGATAGCTGGGTAGATATAGAAGGCGGTATCGGCAACTTGTTTGCCAATGCCAGCCTGCGCCGCCAGTTTCCAGACGAGCGTTTTTATGTAGATGGCGAAGCTGCCAAACTTTCTAAAAACGGTACTTTCATAGGCCACCACATCATGGTACCGCGCGAGGGCGTGGCGATACATATCAATGCCTTCAATTTCCCCGTATGGGGTATGCTGGAAAAGATAGCGGTAAACCTGCTGGCGGGTGTTCCTGCCATTGTGAAGCCAGCCACACTTACATCTTTCCTTACAGAAGCGGTATTTGAAGAGATCATAAAATCAAACATATTGCCGGAAGGTAGCCTCCAACTGATATGCGGTAGCGCCCGTGGCATTATAGACCATGTGCAAACGCAGGATGTAGTAACCTTTACAGGTAGCGCATCCACAGGTCAATCGTTGAAATCTCACCCACGCATCGTATCAGAAGCTGTGCCTTTCAACCTCGAGGCCGACTCGCTGAACTGCTGTGTATTGGGGCCGGATGTAAAAACAGATATGCCCGAGTTCGACATCTTCATAAAAGAAGTGGTGCGCGAGGTAACAACTAAGGCTGGGCAAAAATGTACTGCCATCCGCCGCATCATGGTGCCGGCAAATATGGTAGAAGATGTGCAGATAGCCTTAGGCAAACGCCTGAAGGGTACTACTATTGGCGACCCATCTGTGGAAGGTGTGCGCATGGGGCCATTGGCAGGTATTTCTCAACGCAAGGAAGTACGTGAAAAGGTAGAGCAACTGGCAAAATCGCAGGAGATCGTTATCGGCGATCTGGAGAACTTCGAAGTTGTAGGTGCCGACAAACAAAAAGGCGCTTTCCTTGCGCCAATTATATTCTTCAATAACGATCCGTTCAAAAATACAGACGTACATAACATAGAAGCCTTCGGCCCGGTATCTACCATCATGCCTTATAATACCATTGACGAGGCTATAGAATTGGCTAAGATGGGTAAAGGCTCGCTGGTATGTTCGGTAATAACTGCCGATGATGATGTGGCTAAAGAATTTGTACTGGGCACAGCCGTGATGCATGGCCGTGTACTAGTGCTGAATGCCGACTGTGCTAAAGAAAGCACTGGTCACGGCTCACCCATGCCACTGCTGGTGCATGGTGGTCCTGGTCGTGCCGGTGGCGGCGAGGAAATGGGTGGTAAGCGTGGTGTACTACATTACCTGCAGCGCACGGCCATACAGGGTTCACCTACTACCATCACACGCATCACTAACGTATATCAGCAAGGCGCGAAACAAAACGAAACAGAAGTTCACCCATTCCGTAAGCATTTTGAAGACCTGCAGATAGGCGATACTGTTACTACGGCTAAGCATACCGTTAGCGAAACAGATATTACTAATTTTGCCAACGTTAGTGGCGACAATTTCTACGCCCATATGGATGCCACCTCGCTGGAAGGCACGATTTTTACAGGTCGTGTAGCACATGGTTACTTTGTATTATCGAAAGCAGCAGGCTTGTTTGTAGATGCGAAAAAAGGGCCCGTATTGCTTAACTACGGCATAGATGAGGCCCGCTTTACAAAACCCGTATACCCCGGCATGACCATCGGCGTGAAGCTGACTGTCAAGGAAAAGGTAGATCAGGAAAAGCGCACCGAAGATGATATAGCCAAGGGTATCGTAAAATGGCTGGTAGATGTGTATGATGAAACAGGCGAAACAGTAGCCATCGCTACTATTCTGACCATGGTAAAGAAAAGAAACCAGGAATAATAACATTATCCCTGATTGTATATTTGTAATCTAAAATAATATTATGCAGCACACAGAAGGATATGTACGTAGTGAAGTGCATCATGCCATAGCAACCGTTGAATTCTTCCACCCTGCCAGCAATTCTTTGCCGGGTGTTATACTAAGCGATCTGGCTCATACCATAACCGAGTTAGGCAATATAAAAGATGTAAAAGTTATCATCGTACGCAGTGCAGGGGAAAAGGCTTTTTGTGCAGGTGCATCTTTCGATGAACTGGTAGCTATTAGCAACGAGGCGCAGGGCAAAGAATTCTTCAGTGGCTTTGCCAAAGTTATCAATGCCATGCGTAAATGCTCTAAGTTCATCATTGGCCGCATACATGGCAAAGCAGTAGGCGGCGGTGTAGGCCTTGCAGCTGCAGTAGATTATGCCTTTGCTACGGAAGAAGCTTCTGTAAAACTGAGCGAACTGGCAGTAGGTATAGGCCCATTTGTAGTAGGCCCTGCAGTTGAAAGGAAAATTGGCTTGTCTTGCTTTTCTCAGCTGGCTATCGATGCTACGGAATGGCGCTCTGCAGAATGGGCTAAGAAACATGGCCTGTATGCAGAGCTGTATAATTCTGTAGATGAAATGGACGATGCCATTAACAACCTGACAGAACGCCTGTCGCATAGCAGCCCGGAAGCAATGGCAGAACTGAAAAAAGTATTCTGGCATGGTACCGAAAACTGGGACACCTTGCTGGTAGAGCGTGCAGCCATAAGCGGCAGACTGGTGCTGAGCGATTTTACGCGCAATGCCATCAACAAGTTTAAAACCAGGACAATAAAATAGTAAGACTATAAAGAAGCGGCTTCTAACATTACGGCTTCATACATATTTACGATACGCGCCCAATTATATTGGGTGCGTATTTTTTCGAGGTTATGCCTGATAAATGTCTCGCTCGCCTGCTTATCAGTTTGCGTTTTAATGATATCTGCTATCTCATCTTCATTACTGAAATAGAACGCATCTGTTCCAAGTACCGCTTTATTGAACACATTATTATGCGCAGCTATCAGGGCACTGCTACCCATAGCTTCGAGTAGAGATGGATTGGTACCCCCTACTGAATGGCCATGAAAATACAAGTGCGAATAATACCTCAGGTTATTAATAATAGCCAGGTCATAAATACCGCCTAAAAAGGTTACGCCCGTTTGGTTACCATATGTGTTCAGCAAGTAGGTACCAAAGGCATTTTCAGTTTTGCCTATTATCAATAGCGGCTTTTTATCTCCACTTTGCAGGTAGCCTTTAATGATCAGTTCTATATTATTTTCCGGCTCCATGCGCGCTATCAGCATATGGTAGCTATAAGCATCATAGCCGTAAGATTGCAGCACTGTTTCGCTAGGGCTTTCAAATATATCAGAGCCGTAGGCTATAAAATGGGATTCTTTGTTGTATTTCTCTTTCAGATATTCCTGTATCCCTATAGAGTCGGCTATCAGTACATCGCCATGTTTGGCTGCCCATTTTTCAGCATGTCGCAGAAACCATTGCACAGGCTTGCTGTATTTGGAACGTTTCCATTCCAGCCCATCCATATTCACTATATGCTTGCACGATTTGGGCCATCGCATATGCCAAAGACTATTGCTGGTATAGCCCAGCTGCAGCAGCACGTCAAAATTGCGTTTATGTGCGTCATTCAAACAGTTCAGGTCGTAAAGAAACTGCCCTGCTGTGCCCAGTACGTTTTCCGGATCAGCACAATGAATAATATTCACTCCGTTCCATTCACTATCCTTATACTCGTGGTGCTTAGAATTGTATACCCACACCCTGTGCCCTTTCGCCACCAGGCCCAGTGCCAGGTATTCTGCACATTGTTCAAAACCACCATAGCGGTTAGGAATTCCCCTGGTACCTAATATGCCTATCTTCAGCGAGCGCTTCATACTTTTCGAACTGCAAAAGAACATTAAACTTTTAAAACATCCATATATGCTTTCAAAGTTTCTTCAGCCGCCCGCTTCCAGGTATATTCGCGTAATATGCGTTGCCTGAAGGCTTCATTATAAGGTGCATCATAAGCAGCCTCCACGGCTTGCCTTATAGATGCGGGATCTTCAGGTTCACAATACCATGCATCATTTTTAAAATAATCACGTGTATCCCCCCTGTCTGTCACCACTATATTGCAACCCATTACCGCAGCCTCCAGCGATGAAAGGCCGGTCGTTTCAAAGTAGCTGGGCAATACATGCACCTTAGCATTGGCATAAGCTGTGTAAAGCTCCTGCTCATCCAGATGTCCTCCTAAGTGGACATTGGGTGCGGCTTCCAGCTTGCACTGCTCAAAATATGCCATATTGTTGGGCGATGGCTTGCCATGTATATATAATTGGTAGGGGCCGTTATTCAGAGCTCTTATCAGGTTCAATTGATTCTTCCGACTCTCTATGCGGCCCATGCATAGTATGGCATTTTTATATTTGTCGTTGTGCGGGTAAGCAGCTCCTGTTTGCTGTTCGCTGATGCCATTGGGTATCACCCGGTGCGGCGTACGTACCGGGTATTTTGCCACAAAGCGCTTATACTCACTCTCCGAATTAGGCAATAACATGTTGGCATGCTTTGCCACATACATGGTAGATTTTGTATGCCCCCATAGCAAATATTCTTTGCTTACTATTTCTTCACCATTCTTTATGGCACGCGCTACCGTCTTTATATATTCAAACAGTGATTCCGGCAGCATTTTTTTTATTGTGCCTACCATACCTGTCCTCCCCTCTTCTTTTACGCTGCCATATTCTACAAATATGGTAGATACCACATATGGCTTACGCGATTTCCGCATATGTGCTATCACATCTGCAGGGCGAATAATATTGAAAAAATGAAGCAGGTCGTAAGAACTATAATCTATTTTTTCATTAGCAAGGAACACATCCACCTGCACACCCATAATTCGCAAGCCGGCAGCTGTTTCTTCCAGTTGCTTGGTATCCCCACCCGGCGAAGTGTATAAGGTAGCCCTAGATATAAACGCTACTTTCATTTACTATTTCTTAAAGCTTTTATACAAGCCCACCCGCCATGCAGCCGGCAGAAAGGAAAACATATATAGTATGTATGATTCAAGATTTTTAGGATAGTGTCGAATGGCCGCTGCAAAATGTTTACGGGCAAGCTTGCTATTAGGATTGTTCCACAAGTATTTTTTGCCCACCATAGCATGGTAGGATGCCTGCTTATATGTAGCAAAATTCTGGTTAACTAACAGCTGCTTTAAAGCTATTGCATCTTGTTCTGACACATAACCCCGTTCCACTGCTTCCCTGCGTATTTTGATGAATGCTTCACCGCGCCATTTCTCATCTATCGTTACAGATTCCGGGTTAAAGCGCACCTTCAGCAGTACTTTACCCAGGTTACATACGCGTCCCAGGTCCAGCAATTTTTTCCATAGCAAGTGATCTTCAAATGTCAATGCATTTTTAGGATATAAGCCTGCATCAATTACAGCCTGCTTTCTAAACATTACACAGGGATGTATGAATGGGCATTTTTTATTTATACGTAGTACTATTTCTTCGTGCGTATGTCCTACCGGCATCAGCTTCATCAGAAAATTCCCTTCTTTGTCTACTACATCAGCTTCGCTGCCCACCATTACATATTCGGGATGTGCTTCGAGGAAATCGTATTCGAGTTGCAGCCTGTCGGGCAAACATATATCATCGGCATCCATGCGAGCAATTATAGCTCCCTGTGCAAGCAGTATACTATCATACAGGGTATCTATAAGCCCTTTATACTGTTGATCTATCAGTCTTATGCGCGGGTCTGTATATTGGCGTATTATATCCAGTGTCTCATCTTTAGAGCCATCATTTATTATAATAAATTCAAAATCTGTAAACGTCTGGTTCAGTACACTATCAATAGCTTCCTTTATATAGGGACCACTGTTGTAGGCAGGCATGATTACGGTAAGCGGTATATTATGTGATTGGCTCATCCTGCTTATAAATATCTATGAATATGATCAGTTCAAACAATGCAGTTAACGATATCATTTCAAACCAGTATTCAAACCCGAAGAATAAAAATACGATAGGTATGATATACCTGGAAACTTTCAGGCTACGCCTGTTCTTCCAAATATAGCCTATATAAAAAACGATGAAAGCCGTTATACCTGCCAACCCGTATTCTCCTGCCAATTGATTATATATACTATTAGGCATATTGATGATGGAGTGCTCTGATATAGGCATCGAGAACACAAACATTAAACTATACAAATGGTACTGTAAAAAATCATTGCTCACATATACATACTTGGTAGGGTAACTTCCCTGCAAGCCTAGGCCAGTACTCTTGATAGCCTGCTTCGAAGAAAAATTACCCACACCTGCACCAAAGAGCAAGTGTTTCATGCTACTATTAAGATAGTTCAGCGTCTGTTTACCAGTATACAATTTTACTAAGCCCGGATCTTTTGCTAATGGTGTTTTAGCATAAGGTATGCCATACCACTTTTCTATAATGCCTCTCAGTACAGCCGGCTCCAGGTGCAGGTTGTCATTCGACTGTGAACGTGCGGTACCAAATTGCTGCAGGTATTTCAGATCATCTTTATAGCTGATCAGCTGGCTATCATTCAGTGGCAGTTTATAATAGCTTTCTTTATGCAGATAATAGTTGCCCGCAGTAGCAATACCTGAAAAATCGCCTATTTCCGGCTGTTTTGCCTTTTTAGCCACTGTAGGTTGCGTCTCCTTTTCTTTCTTCCTTTCTGTTTCCTGTGTATATACTGCCCCTACATACTTTATGTTATTAAGACTGAGTATGGGATACACAATACCGATAGTTGCCAATACTGCCAGTACTTGCATTTTAGCCTCGCGACTTTTCAGCAATACCAACATAGCAATGAGAAATAACAATAACAGAATCAGCGTAAGGTTACTAGTACAAAGCAGCAATACCAACACACAAAGTATTGCCCACTTCATCTCTCTATGATACACAAAGTAGATAACTCCCATTGCATTGGCAGTGGCATTAGCTACCGATATATTGCTGAATAAACCCTTCACATGGTCGCCAGTTGAGCCGCCATAGTATTCCGTAGGCTCCCAGTACCAATAAGGCACCAATTGCCCGGAATCTATCATCATCCTGCCCAGCTCACCAAAGCTGAATAGTGCATTGAAAAGGAAGAAAATCTTTACAGTACTTCTTAGTTTATGTACCGGGGTATTTACTACGGCTACACATAAAAAGTAAGAGGCTACACCGGCTAGCAGCCAGTTCACAGCACCCATTGCATAGCCAAACATATATCCATCTGCATTGAAAGAGCCATTCAGCAATGGCGTAACGATACCTATTACGGGCATCAGAAAATAGAAC
>JANLJF010000130.1 GCA_029255605.1 Azovibrio restrictus | reverse complement strand
GCGGAGGCGCTCTGCACGCTCTTCCAGTGCCCGCTTTTGCTCTTCAAAGCGTTTCTTTTCTTCCAGTTCAAACGCTGTAAGCACATGGTCGCCTATCCTGTAAGACGATGATGCATTTTGTGGTTGTTCCGGCTGCGTAGGCAGTTCGTTTTTAATAACCAGTTGTATATCATTATCAGCAGCACTTGTTGTAGGCGGCACTTGCGTATTCACCGTTTCATTTGGAGTTGCAGGAGCAGGTGTCGCTGTAGCAGACGTTTTCTCATTTGCATCCAGTGTAAACACTTCACGCGTATCTTCCTGAACAGGGAACGAAGGTTTTGCATCTATAACTACCCCCTGGTTAACCACCGGCATTTCCACCAGCGTAGGCGCCATCGGGTCTACCTCAGCAACCGGAGCTTCCGGAGCAGGTGCTGATGCGGTACTTGCATTCTGGTCACCCAGTGTTACGATTATTTTCTCCGGCTCGTTATTCTTTGCAGGCATCTCCATATTGATCTCTTTATGGTTGAAGCCTGTAGCAATAACAGTTACAGATATTTTATCATCCAGGTTCGGATCATGCCCCATACCCAGTATTACATCACAGTTATCACCGGCTTGTTGTTGCACATACGCCTGGATTGCTTCCGCCTCATCCATAGTATGCTCAAACTCACCTGCTGCAGATGTGATGTTCAGCAGTATCCATTTAGCACCACGGATATCGTTATCATTCAGCAATGGCGAATTCATAGCCTGCTCTACTGCATGCAGTGCGCGGTTCTCGCCTGATACGCAAGCACTACCCAGTATCGCTACGCCTCCGCTCTTCATTACCGTGCATACGTCCGCAAAGTCAACGTTTATCTGTCCTGTGCTGGTGATGACATCGGTGATACATTTTGCGGCAGTAGCCAGTACATCATCTGCCTTTGCAAAAGCCTGGGTAAATGGCAGGTTACCAAATTGCTGACGCAGTTTATCATTAGATATGATAAGGATGGTATCTACATGCTCACGCATACGGTCAATACCTTCCTGCGCTTGTTTCATACGTTTACGACCTTCGTATGTAAATGGTGTGGTAACGATACCCACGGTAAGGATACCCAGCTCACGGCATATTTTAGCCACTACCGGCGCACCACCCGTACCCGTACCACCACCCATACCGGCAGTGATGAAAGCCATACGGGTATTTACTTTCAATATCTTCGAAATATCTTCAAAGCTTTCTTCACTGGCTTGCTTGCCTATCTCCGGGTTGGCACCTGCACCTAAACCTTGTGTAAGATGCGGCCCCAGTTGTATTTTATTAGCTACCGGGCTCAAAGCCAACGCCTGAGAATCGGTATTGCATATCACAAAGTCTACGCCTTCAACGCCAAGGCTATGCATATAGTTAACGGCGTTACTACCGCCACCACCTACACCTATCACTTTCAGGATAGAAGATTGATTTTTGGGAATTTCAAAGTGTATCATACAATAATTATTTGTGGGTTAGTAATTCAGTTGTTATGAGTAAGTGTTTCTGTTTTTTTAATTATTCAATTTCCTGATCGTCTACTTCTTCAAAGAAGCGCATGAATTTTCCTTTCAGCCCGTCAAACAATTTCTTGAGGTTCTCCGTGCGCTTAACATTTTTCTGTCCGTTCATCTCAGCCATTTCTTCATCTGTATCTTCTGCTACCTTCATTTCATCTACTACCGGTGCCATCTCTTCTTCTGTTACGTGGATGATGTTGCCACCCTCACCAACAAAACGCAGGCGTCCATTTTCAAAATCATGATAGCCACGTAGTATCAAACCGATACATGTAGAATACATAGGGTTCATCATTGTTTCAGAATGATTTCCCGACAAATGCTCATTTGGATAACCAATGCGGGCACCTAAACCCGTTACATACTCCGTAAGTTGTATAATATGCTTCAGCTGCGCACCACCACCCGTAAGAATGATGCCACCATACAACCTTTTATCAAGGTCTATCGTTTTCAGGTGATATACTACATAGTCCAGTATTTCCTGCATACGCGCCTGTATAATATTCGCCAGGTTCTTTACAGAAATTTCTTTCGGCGGTAAACCACGCAGGCCGGGGATGGTAATGTATGCATTCGCATTGGCTTCATCAGCCAGTGCCGTACCAAACTGTACTTTCATCTGTTCTGCCTGTGCACGTAATACACCCAGTCCATTACGTATATCGTTGGTGATGTTCACACCCGCGTATGGTATTACTGCTGTATGCTTTAATACACCATCATAAAACACTGCCATATCGGTAGTGCCACCACCTATATCCACTATAGCCACACCTGCTTCCAGATCTTCATCATTCATTACAGCCGCAGCAGATGCCAATGGTTGCAACACCAGGTCGCGTGTTTTGAGTTGCGATTTATCTACACAACGTTTGATGTTGCGTATAGCATTTCGGTCACCAGTTATGATGTGGAAGTTAGCACCTATCTTCACGCCACTCATCCCTATCGGGTCTATCACATTAGGCGTGCTATCCACCATAAACTCCTGCGGCACGATATCGATGATCTGATCACCGGCAGGAATGTATGTTTTGTATTGGTCACGTACCAGCAGGTCTATATCTTCCTTGCTGATCTCTTCTTCCGTACGTGTCCTTACCCTGTCACCACGTGTTTGCAAGCTCTTGATATGCTGCCCGGCTATACCTACATACACCTCCTTGATCTCAAGGTTCGGGTTCGACTGTATGCATTTTTCTATGGCCATTTCTATAGAACGGATGCACTGCTCTATATTCATTACCACGCCATGGCTCACACCCTGAGATTCCGACTTACCAAAGCCAAGTATCTCCAGCTTGCCATACTCGTTTTTTCGGCCTGCAATAGCTACCACCTTAGTGGTGCCTATATCCAGGCCTACAATGATGGGTTGATCTTTTTTACTCATATTGCGTTGCGTTTTTAAGCTGTTATTTCATTTATTGCGCTTGATAGAGGTATTTAGGTTTTTTCTCTTTATTGTCGTTTTTATCTTTAGGGGCTGTTCGCTTCTTTTTATCTTTTACTGCTTTTGTTACTACTGCTTTCTTTGCTGGTGCTTTCTTTGGCACTACAGCAGCCTTAGTAGTTTTCACCGGGTTGGATTTTGTTTGCTTCATTACCGGTTTAGGCTGTGGCTTTATTGCCGGTTTTGCGCTGGTTGGCTTAGCTATTACCGTTTGCACAGGTGCTACCGCTTTCTGCACAGGTGCTTTGGTAGTTTTGGCAATAGTGATAGCTGTTTGTGGTACCGGCTTCGATATAGCCATCGATTTACTGTTGGCAGCAGAATCTGAACCTATCACCGCTTTCACCCAATTCATATTACTCATCGCTTTGTCCACCGGTGCTTTCCATTGCACTGCCGGTGATGCCACTACCTGTGATGCATAACGAACATCCAGCACTTCATATTTATCCCAGCCTATGCGGTTCAATACTTTTTTGTAAAAGGCATACAAATTATCAAACTTCTCATCCAGCCTGCTGGTATCTCCTATCAGTATCCTGTGGTTGCCTAATACGGGCACTACTTCAAATGTTTTATCATCGGTGCATACTATCTGCGATATCTGTGCACTCCAGAAAGAATCATGTTCTATGTATTTCACCATCGCCACAATCTGTGCCCGCATGGCATCGCCACTACTATCTTCATTCAGCACGGGCACATTGGTTACTACAGTGCTGTAGTGTACGTACCTGTCGCTAAGCGGCATGGCCTTCATTGTATGATCCAGGTAATAACTTGCACCACTCTGGTCAAACAAGCGTGCCACCGGCACTCGCTGTTCAATATTTACATGCACCACTTTCCTGTTATCTACATATACCTGGGCATCTTCTACCCATGGATTTGCATCCATTACTTTTTCCATACGGCTGGTATTGATGCTGCCGATGCCGGTCGTATTCACATCCACACCTGCATCATTCTGCAGTATGCTCTTCACTTCTTCTTTATCTATAAATTGGTACTTATCATTCTTTATAGTTATTTCGAAGCCTTTTATCTTTTTATTATCCTGCACTTTTGCTGCGCTGAATACCGCCACAATACAAGCACCTGTAACCAATATGGTTACAAATGTCTGGATGATCCTGCGTGTCGATATTTTGCGTTTTTCGCTCATTACTTCTTTTCCAGTATTTCTTTAATAGGTGCTACCAGCTTATCTATATCACCTGCACCTGCTGTTACAAACAGATCCAGTGGTGCAGATTCCACATATTTTATCAACCCCTCTTTCGATAGGATAGTATGATTGGGGTTACCCATTCTATCTGCTATCATCTGCGTACTCACACCCTCCATTGGCAGTTCTCGTGCAGGGTAGATATCCAGCAGCAATACTTCATCTGCTATATCCAGGCTGTGTGCAAACCCGTCTGCAAAGTCGCGTGTGCGGCTATACAGGTGCGGTTGAAATGCCACAACACACTTACGCTTTGGAAACAGGCGCTTAGCGCTGCTGATTAATGCTGCCAGCTCTTCCGGGTGATGTGCATAGTCATCTATATACACCACACTATCATTCTTCACGATATACTCAAAGCGGCGTTTGATACCTTTAAAACCGGATAGCGCAGCTTTCACTTTTATTACATTAACCTTCATCAGTTGCGTCACAGCCACAGCGGCTATAGCATTCTCTACATTATGCATACCCCCTATCGGCAAGTGCAGTCCTTCTATCGTCCATCCTTCTGCTATTATGTCAAAAATGTAACCGCCGTCTTTCTGCACTATGTTAGTTCCATATATATCAGCGGCATCGTTCTGCAGACTATAGCTTATAATATTATCGCCTTTCAAATCTTTAGCCCTATGCAAGCCGTGCTTTACCAGCAGTGTACCGCCTGCTTTTATATTGGCAGTGTATTGTATGAAGGCAGCCTCCATTTCTTCAGCGGTACCATATATATCCAAATGGTCGGGGTCCATAGCCGTAAGCACAGCAATATCCGGGCGCAGTTTTAGGAAACTACGGTCATATTCATCGGCTTCTACAACAGCAGTCGGTTGTTCACTACTCCAATAGTTACTGTCATAGTTTACAGATATACCACCCAGGAAAGCATTGCAACCTGCACCGGCTTCGCGCAGCAGGTACGCTATCATAGTAGATACTGTTGTTTTACCATGCGTACCCGCTACAGTTACTGAAAACAGAGCTTCCGTTATCCATTGCAGTACATCACTTCTTTTATAGACCGCATAACCATTATCACGAAACCAATTAAGCTCTGTATGCTCGTTAGGTATCGCTGGTGTGTATACAATCAATTCTGCCTCTTTATCTGCTATCGTTATATCATCTGTATAATGAACAGGAATACCTTCAGCCACCAGCTTTTTAGTAAGCGTGGTTTCTGTACGGTCGTAGCCGGATACTGCTGCACCCTGCTGCTTGAAGAAGCGGGCAAGCGCACTCATACCGATACCACCGATACCTATGAAGTAAACTCTTTTTATATTCCTTACGTCCATTACTTAGCTATCTCTATTACTTTATCAGCAATTCTTTCATCAGCATTTTTTATAGCCATGCTGCGTAGCGCATTCTTCATTACTTCCTGCATGGCATTATCATGCAGTAGATTTTTCAGTTTCTTTACCAACTCTACTTTAGCATCACTGTCTTTCACCATCATAGCAGCATTGTGCTCAACCAGCGCCATTGCATTACTGGTCTGGTGATCTTCCGCTGCATATGGATACGGCACAAATACTACCGGCTTCGCAACTATGCACAACTCAGCAATTGCCAATGCGCCTGCACGCGATATCACCACATCCGCCGCAGCATATGCATAATCCATCTCACGTATGAAGTCAAAAACCTTTACTTTATCCTGATGCAGCGATACGCTTGACACAGCAGTTTCATAATATGGTTTACCCGTTTGCCATATCACCTGCACATCTTCTTTCAAAATTTCCATCAGGCCGGCATCTATAGCTTCGTTTATAGACTTAGCCCCCAAGCTTCCACCTATTACCAGCACCGTCTTCTTTGCACTGTTCAGCCCAAACCAGGATATGGCTTCCTGCTTCGTAACACCCGACTGGGATATTTTAGCACGCACAGGGTTGCCTGTCAGTACTAGTTTTTCTTTCAGGAAGAAGCGGTCCATTTTTTCATAAGCCACACACACAGCCTTTGCTTTCCTGCCCAATATTTTATTGCTCTTTCCGGCATAAGAATTTTGTTCCTGCACCAGCGTAGGGATACCCATACCTTGTGCTGCATTCAGCATAGGGAAACTGGCATAGCCCCCCACACCTACTACTGCGTTGGGTTTAAACTCCTTTATAATGCTGCGTGCCTTCAATGCGCTTTTTATCATTTTAAATGGCAACGACAGGTTTTTAAGCATATTGCTGCGGTTAAACCCTACGATATCCAATCCCACTATTTCAAAACCTTCCTGCGGCACTTTCTCCATTTCCATACGGCCCAGCGCGCCTACAAACAGTAGCTGTGTATCGGGGTTCATACGTTTCAGCGCATGCCCGATAGCCACAGCAGGAAAGATATGCCCTCCTGTGCCACCACCAGCTATTATCACACGCAGTTTGTTCATACTATGCCGCAGCTAATTTTGTTTTCGTTGTTGTTTCTTTTTCCGTTTCAGTGTCTTTCACACCTTTCTTTTTACCCTCCATTTCATCTACATACCTGCTTACACTCAGTATTACGCCTATCGCCACACTGGTAAACCATATAGATGAGCCCCCCATACTTACCAGCGGTAGCGTTAAGCCTGTAACCGGCACCAGGTGCACATTTACAGCCATATTCAGCATTGCCTGGAATACCAGCGTAATGCTCAACCCTACTGCCAGGAAGGCACCAAAGGCATAAGGGCACCGCCTGAATATGAGGATACTCCTCCACAAGAATAGCAGGTATAGCACTATCAGTGCTGCGCCTCCTATCAATCCATATTCCTCTATTACTATAGAATAAATAAAGTCTGAGTAAGGGTGCGGCAGGAAATTGCGCTGCTGGCTATTACCAGGCCCACGCCCAGTAACACCACCATTTGCAATAGCTATTTTAGCCTGCTGCACCTGGTACACGTCTTCTTTCTTTTTACCGTTCTCATCATCCTTACCTATAAAGTCGTGTATACGCTGCTCCCATGTAGCGGCACGGCCAAAGCCTGTTATTTTAGAAACGGTAAACAGCATAACCACACCAATCAATCCTGCAAATGCAAGCAATGCAATGTGGCTAACTTTTACCCTGCCTATAAAGAACAGTATGCAACAGGTAAAGCCTAACATAAGTGCCGTAGAAAGGTTGGCCGGTGCAATAAGTGCACACGTTACCAGTACCGGCACCAACACCGGCATAAAGCCTTTTTTCCAATCCTTAATGACCGCTTGCTTAACTGACATAATGCGAGCGAGAAACATGAACAGTGCCAGCTTGGCAAGGTCAGAAGTCTGGAAAGTAACATTAATAACCGGGAGCCTTATCCAACGCGAACCTTCATTAAGTGTAGTACCGAAAAACAGTGTATATATCAATAACGGTAAACTGATAAGGTATAACAGTATAGCTATACGGGCGAATTTGGTGTAGTTCACCTTATGTACCCAATATATGATAAGCAAACCAAGACCTAATACCATCAATTGCTTTATCAGGTAGTAGCTTGAATTCTTATCCATACGGTAAGCCAACGAACCTGTAGAGCTATATACAGCCAGCAGGCTTATAAACGATAGTACGATGACTACCGCCCATATTACCTGGTCTCCTTTTGTACGTTTAAATAGCTGGTTCATTCTACTTTACTTAATTATTGAATTACAGTTCGTGTACGGCATCTTTAAACTGACGGCCACGGTCTTCATAATTTTTAAACAGGTCGAAACTGGCGCATGCGGGTGAGAGTAGTACTGCATCGCCTTTTTCTGATATTGCATAAGCTGCTTTTACGGCATCTTTTGCGCTTTGTGTATCTATTATATTGTCTACTACACTATCAAATGCTGCATGTATCGGGGTATTATCTATCCCCATACACACTATAGCTTTTACCTTTTCCTGTACCAGTTCCATGATCTCGTTATAATCATTACCCTTGTCCTGGCCGCCCAGTATCAATACAGTCGGCTGCTTCATGCTTTCTAATGCAAACCATACAGAGTTTACATTGGTAGCTTTACTATCATTAATGAAATCAACACCACGCACGGTTGCTACAAATTCAAGCCTGTGCTCCAGGCCTTCAAATGTGGCGAAGCTTTCCCTGATCTTTTCTTTACGAATACCTGCTATACGCGCTGATATGCCTGCTGCCATGCTATTGAATTGATTGTGCTTGCCTTTGAGAGAAAGATCGTGGATAGACATGTTTAATTCTTCGCCATCAACCTTAATGTGCATTTCATCATTTTTAATAAAGCCTCCTTCGTTCAGATGTTGTTGCTCGCTCATCGTAAAAAATATTGTTTGTGAATGAATGGGATGTTCCTGCAAATAGTTGGTTATTACAGGATCGTCTTGGTTAGTAATGAAATAATTATTCTCTCTTTGGTTCCTGGCTATATTAAACTTCGATGCTATGTAGTTGTCAAATTTGTAGTCATATCTATCAAGATGGTCTGGTGTTATATTTAGTAGTACAGCTACATCCGGCCTGAATTCATGTATATCATCCAACTGAAAACTGCTCACCTCTATTACATACCATTCGCAAGGATTTTCTGCTATTTGCCTGGCAAAGCTGTAACCTATATTACCAACCATCGCCACATCAAGCCCTCCTTCTTTCAGCAAGTGATAAGTCAGTTTTGTTGTGGTGCTTTTACCATTGCTGCCTGTTATGGCTATTATCTTACTATCACCTTTATACCTGTATGCAAATTCTATTTCACTGCATACTTCAATACCTGCTCCGCGGATTTGCTTTACTATACTTACTTTATCACTGATACCGGGGCTTTTCACCACTACATCAGCATTCATCACTTGCTCCATTGTGTGGCCACCTTCTTTAAAAACGATGCCCGCATTTACCAATGTCTCTTTATACTCCGGCTTCAATTGCCCACCATCTGTTACAAAAACATCCCAGCCCTGCTGTTTACCCAGCAGTGCAGCACCTACGCCACTTTCAGCAGCGCCAAGTATCACCAGTCGTTTTTGTTGCCCGTTATTCACTATCTCATCTTTAATGTTACAATACTCAATACTGCCAGCACAATACCTATTATCCAGAAGCGCGTTACAATTTTACTTTCATGATACCCCAGCTTTTGGTAATGGTGGTGCAATGGCGACATCAGGAATATCCTGCGGCCTTCACCGTATTTCTTTTTAGTGCGTTTGAAATACCCTACCTGTATGATAACCGACAACAGTTCCACCAGGAAGATGCCACATATGATAGGTATCAAAAGCTCTTTCCTTACGATTATGGCCAGCGACGCAATGATGCCGCCCAGTGCAAGGCTTCCCGTATCGCCCATGAACACCTGGGCCGGGTAAGCATTATACCAAAGGAAGCCTACACATGCACCAATAAAGGCCCCAATAAATATGGATAGCTCACTGAGGTTAGGGATGTGCATGATATTGAGGTAACCTGCAAAAATATAGTTGCCCGATACGTAGGCAAATACACCCAGGCATACACCTATAATAGCTGATACACCTGTCGCCAGCCCATCTATGCCATCTGTAATGTTTGCACCATTTGACACCGCGGTGATGATGAATATTACAAACAGCACGTAAATAATTGGCGTCACTATACCAACAGCCCCTTCGCTAAATACCGCTGCTATGCGTTCATAACTCAGTTCATGGTTCTTTACAAATGGAATGGTGGTGGTAGCTGTACGCACCGTTACATATGTATGCGACTGACCATTCTGGTCCATACGGGTATATGGCTTATTTACCTGCTGTTCTGTAGCGTTTTTAAGTATTGGCTGCCCTTCTACCACTTGCCTGGTAGTCACCACATGCTCGTTATAGTACATGGTCAGCCCTACGATGATACCCAGGCCTACCTGGCCCATTATCTTAAACCTACCTGCAAGGCCTTCTTTATTCTTCTTAAATACTTTTATATAATCATCTATAAAACCAACCAGCCCCAACCATACCGTTGATACCAGCATCAGGATAATGTACACATTCTCTATCCTTGCAAATAGCAATGTTGGGATCACTATAGCTGCTATGATGATGATACCACCCATCGTTGGCGTGCCGCGTTTCTGGTTCTCGCCTTGCAAACCAAGATCCCGCACCAGTTCACCTATCTGTTTACGCTGCAGATATTTTATCAGGGTTTTACCCAATACAGTAGTGATGATCAACGACAATATAATAGCCATTGCTGCACGGAAGGTGATATAATAAAACACACCTGCCCCAAACATCCCGAAGTGCTCACGCAAATATGTAAAGAGGTAGTACAGCATCTATGCTACTATTTATTGAATGTTTTAAAAGCTTCCACTAATATTTCACGGTCGTCAAACGGGTACTTCACTCCTTTTATCTCCTGGTAAGTTTCATGTCCCTTACCGGCTATTAGTACTATATCGTTCGGCTGAGCCAATGCGCAAGCTGTTTTGATAGCTTCTTTCCTATCTGTAATACGCAACACTTTTCTTTTGTGCGACATAGTAAGACCTGATTCCATTTCATTCAATATCACTTCCGGGTCTTCACTACGTGGATTATCCGCTGTCAATATGGCTTTGTCGCTATGCTCGCAAGCCACTTCTGCCATTATCGGGCGCTTGGCTCTATCCCTATCACCACCACAGCCTATCACGGTTATCAGTTGTTGGCCACCGGTGCGCAGTTGATTGATAGTAGCTAGCACATTTATCAATGCATCAGGTGTATGCGCATAGTCTACTATACCCAGCACCTTATCATTTTCCGACATGAAGGTTTCAAACCTGCCCGCTGCACCATGCAGGTTGCTTAGCGTAGCCAATACCTGCAGCTTATCTTCCCCCAGCAATGTGGCTATACCATATACCGCCAGCAGGTTATAAGCATTGAAAGTGCCTATCATCCTGAAATAAGCCTCATGATTATCTATATGCATGACCAGGCCGGTCAGATTATTCTCCAGCACCTTACCTTTAAAGTTGGCAGGCATACGCAGGCTGTAAGTATATTTTTCAGCCTTCGTGTTTTGCAGCATTACCATACCGCGTTTATCATCTGCATTTGTAAGTGCAAATGAACCGGCTGGTAATTCATCAAACAACTGCTTTTTAACCCTGATGTATTCGTCAAAGTTTTTATGATAATCCAGGTGGTCGTGTGTAATATTCGTAAATGCCGCACCTGCAAACTCAATACCAGCTATACGGTGCTGGTGTATAGCGTGCGAGCTTACCTCCATAAATACATGTGAGCAATCTGCAGCCTGCATACGTGCGAGCAATGTTTGCACACTGATAGCATCCGGCGTAGTATGGGTTGATACCTCTATCACGTCATCTATATGATTCTGTACAGTAGATATCAATCCGCATTTATATCCCAACTCTTTAAATAGATTAAATAAAAGTGTTGTGGTTGTAGTCTTACCGTTTGTACCTGTCACACCTACTACCTTCATTTTAGACGAAGGCCTACCATAAAAAGCTGCTGCCAGCAAACCTGCTGCTTTATTACTGCTTTTTACCTGCACATATGTTACACCAGACACTTGTTGTTCCGGCAGTTGTTCACACACGATAACAGTTGCACCTGAAGCAATAGCCTTGTCTATAAATGCATGGCCATCTGAAGCTGTTCCGCTGATGGCAATGAACATGCTACCTGCAGATACTTTGCGCGAGTCGATGAATAATGCAGACACTTCTACATTATCACTTCCCACCACTTTCAGCGGTTCATTAGCAGATAATATGTTCTTCAACAGTGGCATTAGCTCAGTTGCAGTGTTATAGATTGTCCTTTTACGATTTTTGTTCCCGGTGCTATTGATTGCACCTGCACTTTACCCTTGCCTCTCACCGTCACTTGCAACCCCTCTTTCTCCAGTAGGTATACAGCATCTTTCAAGCCCAGGCCATTTACATCCGGCACTTGTCCTTTATATATACTAGCCGGCTTCACGTACACGTTCTTATTCGAGTCTGCCACCAACTGGCCTATATATTCATCTGTTTCAAATTGTGCCTGCTTACCTAATGCGCGCAGCAGTACATTATAACTGCTTACGCCAGCTAGCTTTGCAGGGATAATGTTCTTATTCAGCATAGCAATGCTATCCAATGGGCCATCCCATCCCTTACTACCTGCAAATACTTTGTCTGCTATCATCCTGAATACCGGCGCTGCTATGGTACCACCATAATAAGCACCGGAACGCGGTTTGGTACGTATTACTACTGCTATAGTATATTTCGGTTGTTCTGCCGGGAAATAACCTACAAAAGAACCCTGATAAACCCCATCGCTATATTTAATGCCTTTATCTGCTACTTGTGCCGTACCGGTTTTGCCTGCTATGCTATAAAACGGGCCTTGTATATGTTTAGCCGTACCGCTCACTGCCACCTCGCGCATGCACTCCCTCAGCTGCCTGATGGTAGATGAATCAGCTATAGACTCTTCAACTACTTTAGGCTTGATTGTTTTTACTGCTTTGCCATACTCCCTTACTTCACTTATCAGGTATGGACGCATCATTTTCCCATTGTTAGCTACAGCATTATATACCATACACGTATGCAGCGGGCTTATCTGAATCTCATAACCGTAAGCCATCCAGGGCAATGTAGTAGCACTCCAGCTTTTACTCTTAGGCGTTTTCACCAGTGGCTTACGCTCTCCTGCCAGGTCTATGCCTGTGCGTTCATTCAGGTGCAGGTCATGTAGATGCTCTATATATTTCTCCGGTTTAGAACCATAGTATTGATATCCCAGTTTCGCCATAGCCACATTCGATGAATGTGCAAATGCATCTTTGATACTCAACACACCAAGACCCAGGTGAGAGTCGCGCAGTGTCAACCTGCCAAATTTCATTACACCACCCTGTGCATTTACCTTGTCATTAATGTTGATATATTTATCTTTCAACAAAGCCAGCAGCGTCACCAGCTTAAAGGTGGAACCAGGCTCTGTGGGTATCATAGCGTAGTTGAAATCTTCCCAGTACGTACCATTCTTCTGGCGGCCCAGGTTTACCAATGCGCGTATCTTACCCGTTTCCACTTCCATTACTATACACGTACCATACAGGCACTCATACTGCTGCAGCACACTCAGCATAGCATGCTCTGCCACATCCTGTATACCTATATCCAGTGTCGTTACCAGGTCTTTACCATTTTGTGCATCCACTTCCGATCCTTCTACCGGCACCCATACACCGCCCGTTGCCTTCTGCTCTACCCTGCTACCATTTTCACCATTCAGCACCGTATCGTAGGTTTTTTCCATACCTATCGTCTGGCTGTTTTCACGCCACAGGCCTATGGTACGGTAGGCCAGCATACCATACGGGTTTATACGTTTGATGCGCGGGTCTTCTATAAAACCACCACGGCGTTTCCCTTTATTGAATATCGGGAAGCTGCGCAGTGATTGATACTGATAATAAGGCAGGTTCTTACACAGCAACCAATAGCGCGACTGTTTTTTAAAGCCGGCCATCAATTGTTTCTTATATGCCGATGCCGGTGCGTCACCAAACAGTTCACTGATGCACGCAGACAGGGTATCTACATATTTATTAAAAGTATCTTTCTGTATTACCGAGAAATCGATATGCACATCAAACTGCGGAATAGAGGAACATAATAGCTGTCCGCCTTCGGTATATATATTACCGCGTTCGGCAGGCAACAGGGTAGTACGCGTATGCATCTCCTTCGCCATCCTGCGCAGCTCCGGACCTTCATTTATCTGAATGGCGGCAGCTTTCAATATGATAGCAATACCCAGCATGCAGATACACGAAAAGGCTACATACACCCTAAACCGTATGTCTTTCTTTATATTCAACTAACAGGTTTGTATTATTATGGTTTAACGCTTGTACTATCTATAGAAACTGTGTATGCCGGCAATTCCATTGGTTTCAATCCCAGTGCTGATGCTTTCTTTATTACCTCCGTTTCCATCCGCGTATACATCAGCTGGGTTTTGATATCCATATATTTCCAGCGTAGTTCTTTCAGCGTTTTATTCTGCTTGTTCAGCTCCCGCTGCATTTCTACAGCATGCTGTGTATTGTTGATGTACAACACACACAGCAGGGCTACAAAAGCCAGAAATGGTACATTATTTACGATAGCCTTGTAAGACACTTTCTCTACCAGTGTTTTCCAGTCGTTTCTTACACGCTGCACCGGGGTTACTTCCTGCTCTGCTGCAATATTTGCATCCGTACTCATGCTATCTTCTCTGCTATTCTTAGCCGCGCACTGCGTGCACGGTTGTTATTTTTTACTTCTTCTTCTGTAGGCTCTATAGGCTTATTATTTACCGGCTTTAATACCGGTTTATGTTCCGACCTACCAAATACATCCACCACTTCTTCTTCCCAGGTGCCTTTCTTCATAAACTGTTTCACCAGCCTGTCCTCCAGCGAATGAAAGGTGATAATGCTTAGCCTTCCACCTGGCTTCAGACTTTTCGTCGCCTGCTCCAGAAACTCCTTCAGCGCCCCCATCTCATCATTCACCTCTATTCTCAGCGCCTGGAACATCTGCGCCAGGTACTTATTAGGCAACCCACGTATCACCGGCGCTATCATAGCTTTCAAAGATGCTATACTATCCAGTCCACCCTTATTCCGGTTATCCACTATATGCTTTGCCAACTGTTTTGCATTCCTCACTTCTCCATACTGCTCAAACAGCTTGTGCAACTGCGTTTCACTATATGTCTTCAGTATATCTGCCGCGGTCATCTCTATCCGGTTATCCATCCGCATATCCAGCGGACCGTCAAACCGTATGGAAAAACCACGCTCTGCCGTATCAAATTGAAAAGAACTTACACCCAGGTCGGCCAGGATGCCATCTACCTCTTTATAGCCGTGCAGCCTCAAAAAACGGTTGATATACCTGAAGTTTTCCGTTACCGGTTCCAACCTCGCATCTTCGGGCTTATTCCTCCAGGCATCCGCATCATGATCAAAAGCTATCAACTTACCATTAGCACCCAACCTGCTCAATATCTCCCTGCTATGCCCGCCGCCGCCAAATGTTGCATCCACATATACACCATCTTCTTTTATCGCCAACCCATCAACTGCCTCCTTTAAAAGAACTGTTGTGTGGTAAAAAGTGTCACCCGCCATATTCTCTACAGATTTTCAAACAGGTTAACACCGCCACCCACTTTCTTGGCCAGGTCTTTTATGTTCGACCGGCGCTTATTCATGTATTCTTTATGAGTATCTTTATCCCACAGCTCTATTTTATTGCCGAGCGATACCAGAACCATGTCTTTTTTGATATCTGCATGTTCCATCAGTGACTTTGGCATCAGGATGCGCCCTGCGCTATCCGGCTCTATCATTGTAGCCCCATCCATAATCACACGCTTGAATTCGCGCACATCATCATCAAAATCATTCATGGTATTCAACTTACCTGTCAGCGCTTTCCACATGCTGATGTGGTACATGTTCAGGCAGTTTTCAATACCCCTGTTTATCACAAATACTTCTTCGGCACCTTCCGGTATCTGTTTACGCAACGATGCAGGCACTAAAAAGCGCCCTTTTGCGTCAACCGAAACTTCATATTCTCCGAAAAAGCTTACCATGCGAGGATTGAGAGTATTTTCACCTTTCTTGACACAAAATAACACATTTTCCCACGATTCTACTTAAAGAAAAACAGACATATTTTTCCACAGATACATATGTTACTAAAGCATTTGCCTGTATTGCTTTTCGTCGCTTTTTCCACGCAGTCTTAATAACTACATGTTAAAAACGTGTTGATAAATGTGGATAACCTGTGAAATAGCTGCAAATCACCGATTTAACAGTCTTTTAGCTCATAAATTATGCAAACCAGCATACATTCGCTATTTTTGCAGCCCTTATGCCAATACGCTTAAGAAATACGCTCCTGCTGCTGGTATTAATTACCATCAGCGCTTGCAGTGGCTATGAAAAAGCCCTGAAAAGCAAAGACATCAATTACAAATTGGCAAAAGCCAATGAGTTTTATGATAAAAAGCAATGGCAACACGCCAACAGCCTGTATGAGTCTTTGATACCCGTAATGAAAAACACGCGCAATTATGAGCCGATGTATTATCGTTACGCGTATTCTTTTTACAATATGAAAGACTACCTGTCGGCCTCCTACCATTTTAAGAACTATCTCGATTTTTTCCCCACCAGCAAGGAAGCGGAAGAGGTAGAGTTTATGTATGGCCTGTGCTTGTATAGAATGTCGCCCAAACCATCCCTGGAGCAGACAAACACTGAAAAGGCAATGGAGGCATTGCAATCTTTTATCAATACCCACCCCAACTCTAAAAGGTTGGAAGAGGCCAATAAATATATAGATGAATGCCGCGGCAAACTGGAAGAAAAAGATGCTTCTGCAGCCAAGCTTTATTATAATATAGGCCAGTTTAAAGCTGCCAGCATATCTTATAAGCAAGTCATGCGCAATTTCCCTGAATCTGCAAGAAGCGACTATTACCAATATATGGTAGTACGCTCCTGGTACAAATATGCTAATGAAAGCATCAGGGAAAAGCAGGAAGAGCGGTATGCAGCCGCCCTGAATGCATATAAGGAACTAGTTGACGGTTATCCAAATTCTAAGTATCTTCGCGACGCGGAAAAATATTATACCTTAGCAAATAATTCTATAAATAAAATACGCAATGAGCACAAATAAAAGGGCAATGGCAGCGGTTAACCCAATGGTGGAAACCCGTGATGTAGTGGCAATAAAGAACAGGACAGGCAACCTGTACGAGTCTATCGTTGTTATGGCCAGGCGTGCTAACCAGATTTCAGTTACAATGAAAGAGGAGTTGCACCGTAAACTGGATGAGTTTTCGAGCCACGCTGATAACCTGGAAGAAATACACGAAAACAAAGAACAAATCGAAATATCACGTATTTACGAGCGCATGGCAAACCCTGCCCTGCAAGCTACCAACGAGTTTTTCGAAGACAAAATATACCATCGCAAGAAGTAATTTTTGCATTTAAACACCTTAAAAAGCTATCCTTATTGAAAAGGGTGGCTTTTTATATTTAGAGCTGACAGGGCAATGGGCAAAGCTTATAAACATTTATTCTTCGACCTGGACCACACCCTGTGGGACTTTGAGCAAAACTCTGCCAATACACTACAGCAGGTATTTGCAGAGTATAACCTGCCGCAGTATGGCATCACCGATTTCCAAGCATTTGCAGCAGCGTATAATGTACATAATGAAAAACTGTGGGCACGCTTCAGGAATGGGTTTATAAAACGCGAGGAATTGAGGTGGAAACGCTTCTGGCTTACCTTGCTGGACTTTAAAATAGGGAATACGCCGCTGGCGCATGAACTGAGCGAGGCTTATCTTGAAATACTGCCCACACAAACTGTATTGATGCCTTTTGCAAAAGAACTGCTGGAACATTGCAATGATAAGTACAATTTACATCTTATTACCAACGGTTTTGAGGCAACGCAATGGCAAAAAATGCACTATTCGGGCATTGCCGGCTATTTCAAAGAAGTAATCACCTCCGAAAAAAGCCAGAGCATAAAGCCTAATGCAGAAATATTCAACTATGCATTGAAAACCACAGGCGCTGTATGCGATGAAAGCATAATGATAGGCGATGCCCTGGATATAGACATATTGGGGGCTTTCTATGCCGGTTGGGACCAGGTTTATTTCAACCCCGCTAAAAAAGCTCACAAGCACAAACCCACATATGAAGTAAGCTGCCTATCTGAACTGAAAGAAGTTTTCTGATTATTTTATTACAATATCTGCTACCACACGCTCTTCAAAATACTCATTGATGCGCGCTGCCAGTTGTTCCTTGCCCAAGAGTAACTCTTGCTTCAGCGGAGCAACATCTGTATAGATAGTCAGGGTAGTACCGCTGAGATACAGGTTACGGGTATATTTAGAAATGGTTTTGCCTGCTATTGCCTCCCATTCCTGGCGCAGGCGCAATTCATTCACCTTGGGCTTCCAGCCCGATTTCTGCATCAACAGATTAATTGCCTCACCAATACTATAGGAACCCATAAAATGTCAAACAAAGATAACCAGCTATTTTTATAGAAATAAAAAAACCGGTAGCTAATGTTACCGGTTTGTTCTGACAGTGAATGGGCAC
>JANLJF010000129.1 GCA_029255605.1 Azovibrio restrictus | reverse complement strand
CCACAAAGTGCTTGTATTTGGTAAAATCGGTTCCTTTTACAATGTGTGCGCCGCCATACGTAGCATCGTTAAACAGCGGATGGCCTTTATGTTTCATATGCACACGTATCTGGTGGGTGCGGCCGGTTTCCAGGCGCAGCTCTACCAGGGTTACATAATTGAAACGCTCCAAAACTTTGTAGTGGGTGATAGCCTCTTTACCATGCTCGCCATCGGGGAAGGCATCCATTATCTTGCGGAAGCGCAAGTTGCGGCCTACGTGTGCCACGATAGTGCCTTCGTCTTCTTCTATATTGCCCCATACCAGTGCTATATAGCGGCGGTGTACGGTGTGCTTTTTGAATTGTGCAGCAAGGTCGGTCATAGCCTTTTCGGTTTTAGCTATTACTACAAGGCCGCTGGTATCCTTATCTATACGGTGCACCAGGCCTACGCGGGGCAGGGCATCCGTGTCTATGTCTTCAGATTTCAGGTAGTAGGCCAGGCCATTTACCAGCGTACCACTATAATTGCCGCAACCCGGATGCACCACCATGCCTGCAGGCTTATTGATGATCATCACATCGTCATCTTCATAAAAGATGTTCAGATCCATCTGCTCGGGTATTACCTCAAGCGATTCCGGCCGGCGGGTATCGAATACCACTATTTCATCGCCGCCTTTCACCTTATAGTTCGATTTGACGGTTTCACCGTTAACCAATATCAAACCTTCATCCAGTGCCTGCTGCAGCTTATTGCGCGTAGCACCTTCTATGCGGTTCATCAGAAACTTGTCTATACGTAAAGGTTCCTGGCGCTTGTCTGTCTTTATACGCAGGCGCTCGATAGGTTCGGCATTGCCACCTTCCAGTTCGCCCTGTTCCGGTTCCTCATCGTCCCAAACCTCTTCTATATCGTTATCTACTGCCATGTATGCTGCTTGAAAAATGCAAAGTTACTGACTTAGCCAGTCTTTAATGTCTTTTGGGTCCAGTTGAAAATAATTGCTCTTATATTCTACCTGCCCGTTGTTTACCCAGTATATAGCAGGTACGCCGTCGCCTGCCATATCGATAAAGGCATTCATGTCTTTGTATAGCAAGTATGGTATGTTCGTTGCCTTTGTTTCCTTCAGGAAGGGCTGGATATTGTAAGCATCGCCCGAAAGCACTATGTAAATGGGCAGGGTAGGGTCCTGGCGTTTTAAAACGTACAGCAGGTAGGCAGCCTTCTTGCAATGCGGACAGGTGAGGCTCATATAAGCTATAATATGCTTACCCGTGCGCAGCTCTACATCAGGTTTATTATACTTGTCTTTGTACAGCAGGTGCAATGGTAAAGGCTGGCTGATGCGCTGTGGCTTGTGATCGGTATTGAGCGGCGCAACTACAAAAGCGGTAACCATAGCTACCATGCCGATAACCGCAGCAAACCATTCCTGGCCTTTGTAAGGCTTTATAGGGTAGATGAACATCAGCAGTATAGTGGCACCCATCATAATGATGTTCTTAATGATAGCCTGCACCGGTTTCATTTCAAACTGCTCACCAAAGCAGCCGCAGTTGCCTTCGTTCCCCTGTTGCACAACCAATACAATAAGATAAATGGTGAACACCACCAGCATGGCCAGCGTGATGGGGTAGGTGACCTGTTTTAAATAAATATGGAATACGAGAAAAGCGCCAATCAGTAATTCTATGCCAATGAATATATGCGCAATAACCGATGCCAGTACCATGTTGCCAATGCCCATATCTATGAAGCTCCACTCAAAGGCTTCCATATCTATAAGCTTGGTAATGGCTGAAAAGAAAAATACTGCTGCTAAAGCCAGCAGCAGTATCAATCCGGAAATACGTTTTATGTAGAAAGATGCCTTATTATCTTGATTCGTGATTGCCATAAATTAATCCTGATGGCACCAAAAATAGCGAATACAGGCAAATATGCTTAGTAGAGGTCGCAGGTTTCTACTGCCTTTATGCCATCGCGCTCGCTGGTAGCAGAGTTGGCCTGGCAGGTGCTCTTCGCTTTTTTCTTAGTATCGTTGATATTATACTGGTGTACGGTAGTGTCAGGTAAGCCAGGTTGGCCGGTATAGGAAATGGTACATTCACAAATATATTCGCGAACACAGGAGCTGAGGCCCATTACTGTAAACAGTGCAACAACCAGCAAAGCACCGGAGCGTAGTTTCATGTATAATGCTATTTAACGGTTGAAGATAGAAGGAAAAATTGAAAACTACAACAATAGGTAAAATGAAAAAGAGTGCTGATTTAATAAATATTTATGGAATAGCACGTCGGGTTTTGGTATAACTTTATTGTAAGATAGCTGAGCGATACAATTAAGAACATGATATTTCCGCATCAACCCGCCCTCGAAAACCTGGAGCTGCTGGCTAAGCAGGTGGTGGAAGGTTTTATAATAGGATTGCACAAAAGCCCTTTTCATGGTTTTTCGGTAGAGTTTGCAGAGCACAGGTTGTATAACCAGGGAGATGCCCTGCGCCATATAGACTGGCGGGTGTATGGACGCACCGATAAACTGTTTGTAAAAAAATATGAAGAAGAGACCAACCTGCGCTGCTGTATGGTGGTAGATACTTCTTCATCCATGCACTACCCGCAGCAGGAAGGGAAGATGAGCAAATTGGAATTTGCCTGCCTTTCGGCAGCAGGGTTGCTGCAGCTTACTAAGCGGCAACTGGATGCTGCGGCACTGGCCCTGTTCAGTAAAGACTTGTACTACCTGTCGGACTGCCGCTCGGCGCACAGCCACTATAGGGTATTGACGCATGAACTGCAAAAAGTATTGGCACAGCCGCAGGAAAACCAGCCTACCAATGCCGCCGCTGCGCTGCACCAGGTAGCAGAGCAAATGCATAAGCGGTCGCTGATAGTAGTGTTTAGCGATATGATGGATGACGCGGAGCATATGGATAGCTTGTTTTCGGCATTGCAACACCTGAAGTATAATAAGCACGAGGTGATACTGTTTCATATAATGGATGGCGATAAAGAGGTGGCTTTCGATTTTGAAAACCGGCCATACGAGTTTGTAGATATGGAAACGGGGGAGAAGATAAAATTGCAGCCGCACCAAGTAAAAGAGCAGTATCTGGAGCGTATGGCTACCTTCAGGCAAGAGATAGAAAATAAGTGCCACCAATACCAGATAGACCTGGTGCCGGTAGACCTTTCCAGGCCGGTGGATCAGGTATTGCATGCCTTTCTGTTGAAAAGAAATAAAATGCTGTAATTATCAGGAAAAAAAGCTACCTTTGCACCCCATTGAAGTTTTTTGACAGGAGATGTGGCCTGCTGCAAGGCTAAATAATTGGAACTCAATTTATTTGGATTTCTGCAGTATGGTATAGGTGAATCAAAATTTAAACTGATACACTAAGATGAAACACAACCGGGAATTTGAGATAGCATGGCAGGGGCTGAAACCCGGTGTTCATACCTATCAATATGATCTGAATGACAGGTTCATACAAGAGGCGGGTAAAACCGATGCCGATTTTAAGGACCTGGATGCACAGGTAACATTGCGTTTCGATAAAAAGAACAATTTCTTTCTGTGTCATTTTGATGTTGATGGAAGTGTTACCGTACCTTGCGACAGGTGTGGTGAAGATTTTAAACTGAGACTGTGGGATGAGTTTGACCTAGTTATCAAGCTTACCGATAGTGAAGAGGCTGATGAGATAGAAGATGATGCGGATGTGGTTTTTATACCGCGTAACGAAACAGTGATAGACATCAGCGGGTGGTTGTATGAATTTGTAATGCTTAGTATACCATTACAACGTGTGCACCCCGATAAAGAAAATGGTGAACCAGGTTGCAACCCGGAAATTATAAAGCTGCTAAACCAGCTTTCGGACCCGGGAGAAGAACCTAAGAATGATATCTGGAAAGGCCTTGACGCCCTGAAGGAACAAAAAGAAAATAAACGTAAAACGAAATAAAATCTAAATAAGATGCCTAATCCTAAAAGACGTCACTCACAACAGCGCGGTGCTAAACGCCGTACTCACTACAAAGCTGTGGCTGCTACATGGAGTGTTGATGCCGTAACAGGCGAAAGCCACCTGCGTCACCGCGCTCACTGGGTAGAAGGTAAATTGTACTACCGTGGCCGTGTTGTAGTTGATAAAGCACCTGCTGCAGCAGCTGAGGGTGAATAAAAATTAATAACCAGTAAGTATATACTACCCGGATGAAGATAGGGTTTGACATCATGGGGGGCGATTATGCGCCTTCGGAAGCTATAAAAGGTGTTCAACTTTACTTTCAGCAAGAGACAGATACGTCTGTACACCTCTTGCTGATAGGTGATGCCGAAACCGCATCTCCTTACCTTTCATTGCTGGAGCCATACAAAGAGCGCTACACTTTTGTAAATGCGCCTGAAGTAATAGGTATGCATGAACATCCGACAAAAGCACTGAAAGAGAAGCCAAACTCCAGCATAGCGATGGGGTTTGGCATGCTCATGTCCCAAAAATCAGATGCTTTCATCAGCGCCGGCAATACCGGTGCCATGATGGTAGGTGCTATGTACACTGTAAAGACTATTGACGGCATCATACGCCCTACAATAGCATCGCCTATACCACGTTCCGACGGCAAGTTCAACCTGCTGCTGGATGTAGGTATCAATGCAGACTGCAAGCCGGAACACCTGGTACAATTTGCCGAAATGGGCTCTTTGTACGTACAGAATGTTTTTGGCGTTGAAAATCCTAAAGTAGGATTGCTGAACCTGGGCGAAGAAGAGGGTAAAGGAAACCTGCTGGCGCAAGCCACATACCCATTGCTGAAAGAGCATAAAGACATCAACTTCTACGGCAATATAGAAGGTAGGGATATCTTTCATAACAAGGCAGACGTGATTGTTTGCGAAGGCTTTGTAGGAAATGTAGTCCTGAAATCAGCCGAATCTATCTACAATATCTTTCACGAAGAAAGAAACGTACGCGATAGCCTGCTGGATAACTACAATTTTGAGATATATGGTGGTACACCGATATTAGGTGTAAACGCACCGGTGGTAATCGGTCATGGTATATCTCATGCACTTGCATTTAAGAATATGATAGATGTAACGCGCAAGATTGTTAGTTCTAACCTGGTAGGTGCATTCAAATCTCATTTTGCACAACCGGTAGCTTAAGCTATCTAATAAGCTTCATTCCTGTATCTTTATACCTCGGCAACAAGGTATATGGAAACTATTTATTGCATCAGCGGCTTAGGAGCAGACGAAAGCGTTTTTCAGCACACAAAAATCAGAGGAGCACAATTGAAGCATATTTCATGGCCTCCTTTCGATCCTGCCGATGATATGGAAAGCTATTCGCTGAAAGTGTCTGCATTAATACCGGGCGATAATCCTATAATACTAGGCCTTTCTTTTGGCGGCATGCTGGCGGTGGAAATTGCCAAGCGCAGGAAAGTAAAGAAGGCTATCATCGTATCCAGTGCTAAAAGCTTTGTTGAAGTGCCTCATTTCAGCAAGTTGGTCCAGATGATTATAACATCCCTTGCGGTACCGGCTTTTTTCTTTAAGATGCCTAATGCTGCACTTTTCAAGCTATTTGGTGCAAGTACGGAAAATGAAAAGCAGATGCTATCTGCTGTGCTCAAAAAGTCTGACGGGCAGTTTATGCGCTGGGCTATGAAAGCAGTAACCCTATGGCATAATACAACGTACCCGCCGGATATTGTGCATATACATGGCACAGATGATAAGATCATTCCGCCTGTAGCTGTGAAGCCAACGCATTGGGTAGAAGGAGGTAGCCACATCATGATATATAACAAAGCAGCAGAAGTAAACCGCATCATAGAAAAAGAACTGCATGGCAATCATTTATAAATACCTGGATACACCATTAGGCAGCATGATGGCTGCAACTACCGATGAAGGCATATGCCTGTTCGATTTTGAATACAGGCGTATGCTTTCTACTATTCAAAAGCGCATACAGGATGCATTGAAAATGGATTATGAAGAAGGGGAGCATCCTTATTTTGAAGTATTGGAAGCACAGGTGAAAGAATACTTTGATGGGAATAGAAAGGAATTTGATTTGCCGTTGCACTTAATAGGCACGGAATTTCAAAAAAAGGTATGGCGTGGCTTGCTGGACATAAGGTATGGCGAAACACGTTCTTATAAAAAGCAGTCAATGTACCTGGGCGATGTAAAGGCAATACGTGCTGTAGGTACGGCAAACGGGCAGAATGGTATTGCTATAATAGTACCCTGCCACAGAGTAATTGGTGAGAATGGCAGCCTGATAGGTTATGGTGGTGGATTGCCTAAAAAGAAATGGCTGCTGGAACATGAGGCAAAGCACACCTATGGAGATGTGCAATTGCCGTTGTTCTGATGCTATATATTAATCGTTGCCTTTGGCGATATCGAATATTTCCTCTACACTTAGATAAAAGCCTACAGTAAACCGTGCAGGGCTGTAATCCCAATACACGTTATTGACGTTTTGTGCCAGTACGCCCTGAAACTGCACCTTGGCAAATTTGTAACCTGCGCGCACTGTAATAGTAGGCTCCAGAAAGCCATAATTATATGCATCCATACGCATGCCACGTTGGTCTATCAGGTTTTGATTTTTCAGGTATACATCATCGTGGCCATTCGCATCAAAGTCGCGGTATTTCACATTGCTGTAACGCAGATTGAAAGCAACATCTACCCAAGGGGTGCGCATACCTATACCCGGCTGTAAAAAGAAACGGTTCACTTTCATATCTACATCGCTGCGGATATTGCCAACACCACCACCGCCGTAAAAGTCTACTACCATCTTTACTTTCTTTTTGCCTGCGGCATAATAACCGCCGATGCCGGCTTCAAAAAGGTTGGCATGGGCATCTACGTGTCCATTTGCATAGTCATAATTATCGGGCCGGTAATTGTAAGTACTATAATTGGCTATAATGCCCAGGTAGTTAATGGGTGAATAAGAGCCCTGTACATCAAAGAAATTGCTCACGCCGGTATTGTCGCCGCTGCCAATGCTACCGGCGAGGTTCAGGTGACCTTGGTTACCCCCGGTAAAGAGTGGGGCGTTTACACCGTTCGGTTTGTAATAATACCTGCTGCAGGATGTAATGGTAAGCGCAGAAAGTAATAATGCAGTAGCTGCCAGAGGGCGTAAACTGATATTCATGAAGTGTGTTTTGGTTAAGTGTTAAAGTATCTAAAATTGTGCCAAGTATCAAATGGCCATGTATTAATTATCCCCCTCTTTTTTGTAAATTTGTAAGGACTACAGGCTGGGTTATCGCTACTGTGAAAGCAGTGGAGGAAAGTCCGGACAGTATAGAGCAGCGCACCACCTAACGGGTGGGGTTGGGCGAAAGCCCGATACAGAGAGTGCCACAGAAAATAACCGCCGCCGGAAACGGAGGTAAGGGTGAAAATGTAGGGTAAGAGCCTACGCGGGCAGTAAGTAATTACAGCACGGGGTAAACCTTGCGCACTGAAATACCAAATAGGCGTACGATAGAGGGCTGCTCGCCCGATGTACGTGGGTTGGTAGCTACAGGTGATGTGTGAGCAGCATCGCAGATAAATGATAACCGTCCCGTAGACCATACGGGAAACAGAATCCGGCTTATAGGTTTGTAGTTGTTTTGGTTAAATGAAGAGGATGTCGGTTTTGTCCCGGTATCCTCTTTTTATTTTATTATCACATATTTATCATGCCAACAGAGCGGTATGAACGCATTATATTTGCAGTCTTCATAGTACAGGAAAGTAATGGAATTAAGTAAGAATTTTCAGCATACAGATTCGGAAAAACATTGGTACGAACACTGGAACAAATCAGGATATTTTCATTCTACGCCGGATGACCGTCCGTCGTACACCATCGTCATGCCGCCGCCCAATGTAACCGGCGTGCTGCATATGGGCCATGCGCTGAACAATACGGTACAGGACATACTGGTGCGACGTGCTAAGATGCAGGGCTATAATACCTGCTGGGTGCCGGGTACCGACCACGCATCTATTGCCACAGAGGCAAAGGTGGTAGGTATGCTGCGCGAAAAGGGTATTGATAAGAAAAGCATCAGCCGCGATGAATTCCTGAAATATGCCTGGGAGTGGAAAGAAAAATATGGTGGTATCATCCTGCAGCAGCTCAAGAAAATGGGCTACTCGCTGGACTGGGAACGTACCGCCTTTACCATGGATGAAAACTACTACGCAGCGGTTATACGTGTATTCAATGACCTGTATAGCAAAGGCTACATATACCGTGGTGTGAAGATGATAAACTGGGACCCTAAGGCTAAAACAGCGCTTAGTGATGAAGAGGTTATCTTCAAACAAACCAACTCAAAACTGTATCATGTACGCTACAGGCTGGATACGGATAATGAGGAGTATATAACGATTGCGACCGTACGCCCTGAAACCATTTTGGGTGATACAGCCATCTGTGTGCACCCCGACGACCCACGTTATGCGCACCTGAAAGGTAAGTTTGCATTTGTACCGCTTATTAATCGCCGCATACCTATCATATTCGATGATTACATTGATATGGAATTTGGTACCGGTGCACTGAAAGTAACACCGGCACACGACATCAACGACTACAACCTGGGGCAAAAACATAAGCTGCAGATAGTAGATACGCTGAATGAAGATGGTACGATGAGCGAGGCAGCACAGCTGTATATAGGCGAAGACCGCTTTGCAGTACGTAAGAAGATAGTAGAAGACCTGAAAGCATCGGGCAACTTTGTAAAAGAAGAAGAGTATAGCAACCAGGTAGGCCATAGCGAACGTTCGGACGCAGTGATAGAGCCACGCCTGAGCATGCAATGGTGGTGCAATATGCAGGAGATGGCCAGGCCTGCACTGGATAATGTGATGAATGATAACATTCAGCTATATCCAGGTAAGTATAAGAACCTGTACCGCCACTGGATGGAGAACATCAAAGACTGGTGTATAAGCCGCCAGCTGTGGTGGGGCCAACGCATACCCGCATGGTATGACGCAGAGGGTAATATATATGTTGCCGAAACAGAAGAAGCGGCGCATGAACAATATAAAGCGCAACAGCCTGAACTGCATGCGGCTAACCCACTGTTGAAACAGGACGAAGACGTACTGGATACATGGTTTAGCAGCTGGCTGTGGCCCATGGAAGTATTTAACTGGAACAAAGCACCGGACAATGCGGAACTAAAATATTATTATCCTACCAGCACACTGGTAACAGGCCCGGATATTATCTTCTTCTGGGTAGCGCGCATGGTAATGGCGGGATATGAATACCAAGGCAAAGCGCCTTTTGAAAAGGTATACTTCACAGGTATCGTACGCGATAAGTTGGGCAGGAAGATGAGTAAATCGCTGGGTAACTCGCCAGACTTGCTGCAACTGGTAGAAGACTTTGGTGCCGATACCGTACGTTTTGGAGTGATGATATCATCGCCTGCCGGTAACGACCTGCTATTTGACGAAGCGCAACTGGAACAAGGTCGAAACTTCTGCAATAAAATGTGGAATGCCCTGAAACTTGTGAAAAGTTGGGAAGGCCGCGTGGCAGATAATGTAAGCGATGCAGAAGTACGCTTTGCTATAGACTGGATGGAGAACAGGCTGGCCCAAGTAGCGCAGGAAGTAGCAGAACTGATGAAAGACTTCCGCCTGAGCGAAGGGTTGAAAACCATCTATTCGCTGATATGGAATGACTTCTGCTCATGGTACCTGGAATGGGTGAAACCGGGCTTTGAGCAACCTATGTCTCAGCATGTATATGAGCGTACCGTAGCTATATATGAGCAGCTGGTACAATTGCTGCATCCGTACATGCCGTTCATTACAGAAGAGATATATCACCAATTAAAAGAAAGAACTGCGGGTGATGACCTTATTATAAAGATCTTACCGGCTTATGATAACATTGATGCTGCGATATTGAAACAGGGTGCTTTCTTGCAAGAACTGATAACTGCTATACGCGATGCACGTAACAAAAACCAGTTGAAACCTAAAGACACGATAAAACTGTGGATAGATACGCAGCACCATGCATTGTATGAGCAAACGCAAGACATACTGCGCAGGCAGGTAAATGCGGAACAAATAGGTTTTACAGAAGAAGCAAAACAAGGCACCATATCGATAGTGGTGCAAACAGATAAGCTGTATATAGAAACTGCTGCTGAAAATATTAACGTAGATGCACAGCGTGAACAAATGCAAAAAGAGCTGGACTATCTGAAAGGCTTCCTGCAAAGTGTAGACAAGAAGCTGGGCAATGAACGCTTTGTACAAAATGCTAAACCGGAAGTAGTTGATATAGAAAAGAAAAAGAAACAAGATGCGGAAGCTAAAATAAAAGCTATTGAAGAAAGCCTGAGTTTACTATAACTTTAGTGTTATGAAGCAGCTTACAACCAAGATACTATTAGCAGTGGCATGTGTGGCAATGGCAGTACCTATAGGTGCGCAGCAAAAAGATAAAACCAAACCTGCTGCTACCGATAAAAAGCAAAAGCCTAAACCCAAGCCCATACCGGTATACCTGGGCCATAGTGATATGTTTGAAGGACGTATATCCAAAGGTATTTTTGATTCATTGGTAAAGCAAGGGCTGACAGCAAAGGATAGTGCAGGTAAAATATATACGGTAACAGGTTTTGCATTTAATTATGCAGAACGCAACTTATATGAAGATTCGGTAGGTAATCCATTATTGCTTACAGATTATCTCTCTGAATATTGCTTTGGCGATACACTTACCGCTTTTCTAAAGGCTAATATACCGGAACGTTCTAAACCCGGCGATACGGTATACTTCGACCAGGTGATGGTAAAAGCCCCCGAAGGTTATGCAGCACATGGCCGGCCAATGAAGTTTGTAATAACGAGATAAATAAAAAGCAGCCTTTAAGGCTGCTTTTTATTTATACAACTATGTTAATTCACCAGCAACAGATTCACACTACGCTGTAGTATGTTGAAGGCGATTTCAGCCATCAGGTTTTCTTTGTCAAGAGTAGGGTTTACCTCTGTCACTTCAAAGCAGCATATTTTATGGTTTTGCATAAACGATGCCACCAGGTCTTCGGCTTCCCTTTCTTTCAGGCCATTGCTTACCGGTGTGCCGGTGCCGCGCGATATGGAACTATCCATACTGTCTACATCAAAAGAAACATAGATGTCATCGCAGGCGCTGAGATGCAACAATGCCTGGCGTACTACATGCTCTACACCTTTACGGCGCACTTCTTGTACCGATATTACTTTTATGTTGTGCTTCTTTATCAGGTATTCTTCTTCCTTCTCAAAGTCGCGCAGGGCTATATATACCAGGTCTTCGGGCTGTATCTTCGGTTGTATCTTGCCGATGTTCTTCAGCTTGTTCCATAAGTCGATGGTGTGAGGATCGGGCGAGTGTACTTTGCTTTCAGCATTATCATAACCTAAAGCCGTAGCCAATGGCATGCCATGCATATTGCCCGATGGTGTAGTATATGGTGTGTGAATATCAGCATGTGCATCTATCCATATTACACCCAGCCTGCGTTTGGGGTTGGCCATTTTTATACCGGCTATCGTACCACCGGCAGTGCTATGGTCGCCTGCAAGTACCAGCGGGAAAAGGCCCGATTTCAAGGTTTCACTTACCGACTGCGATAGACGGTCGTACATGTTATAGATACCCTGAATTCGTTTGGCATAGGGCGATGTTACAGGCTCATATAGTAGCTTGTTTTCGGTTTCTATCTGCTCGGTAGGGAAGTTTACGAAAAAGCTGCTCATAAAGTCAAGAGCGGCTATTTTGATAGCATCTACCCCAAGGCTCGCACCACGGGTTCCTGCTCCTATTTCCGACCTCACTTCTATGATTTTTATATTCCGCATAGGCTTCAAAGATATTAAAAGCCCTGTGGATGCCCAAAAGGGTACTATTTAGAACGGATAACCAATAGCAAAGTTCAATACTACTTCGCGTTTCCACCATTCGTTATACAGCGGGTCTACCTGGTTTATTACCCAGCCCGACTTGCCATAGAACTTATAATCGGCAGGTTGCGCTACATTATCAAAATAGGCAGGTTTCTTAATAGGGAATGCGGCATCCAGCCGCACCAGGAAGAAGCCCGCAATATCAAAACGGATACCTGTGCCGGTACTGATAGCAACATCCTGGCCGAGGCGGCTGAATTTGAATTCGCCATTCGGGTATTTCTCAGCCTTTTGAGCCAGCCATATATTGCCTGCATCTGCAAACAGGGCGCCATTCATTTGTATGGCGCCGGAAAACAGTTTCACAATATCGAAACGATATTCGGCAGTCATTTCCAGTTTTATATCACCAATGCGATCTACGATATTACTGGCCGATACAGGTGTAGGATCGTAATAACTACCAGGGCCTAAGGTGCGGATACGATAACCGCGGATGCTATACGCGCCACCCACAAAATACTGTTTGATATATGGCAGCGTGGTAGACTGATCATACGGGATACCTACGCCTGCTTGAAAACGCAAGCCCAACAAGGAATGCCTGCGATGGAAAAAGCGTTGTGCATCCAGGTCGTATTTCATGTATTGGGAATAGCTGCTATCAAATTTTGGTATCAGTTGATTCAAGCCTTTCATTAAGCCGCCGGCCTCTTCAGCACTGATGCGGATGTAGTTATAGTTTTTACCGTTTTTGCGTTCGCGGTCTGAAAATGTGAAGGCAATATTCTCGCCTTCTATAAAAGTAGGTTTATAACTGTTCCGTAGAAATTCATTGGAATCGAGCCGGGCCTGGAATTGTGGCGATATAGAGGGCAGGCGTATGATGTTGACAAACGCCGGTGAAATTTCCCATGTTTTTGTCTTTGTTTCTTTCCACCTGTATTGCAGGCTGGTATTGGTGTTGATGAGCGTAAAGAAATTGACCCTATCAAGCAAGTTGATACCAAAACCAATAACCGTACGTGGTGCATTGTTCACACTTACCTTGTTCTGCCTGATGGGGAACAGGAACTTAGGAAAATCAATGCTGGCATTGAAGCCTATGCTTTTAGTAAGTAGTTTAAAGTGATCGAAGAAGCCATTGCCTATGGAATCGTACAATGATTCGATGCCACCTGTTACAGACATGCTAAGCAGGTTGGCACCCCGCCACAAGTTGCGGTTGCGGAAGCTAAGTGTAAGGTTGGTACCTGCGTCATAAGTAGTGGCATTGGAAAGCTCCCAACTGGTGCCGTAATCCAGCTTGTTGTTTGGTGTTAGAATTACGGATGAGCTTAGCCAATCACCTTCGCGCGTAGAATCTTCCCGATAGCTGATGCGTACGGATTGAAATATACCCAGTTCATTCAGCTTACTCAATGTTTGGTCATATTCCGATTGCGAATAGTAGTGCCCGGGCTCTATGAACAACTGCTTACGCACTACATTTTCGCGCACATAATAGTTGTGATACTTGAAGGTGACACCCTGTGATTCTTTAATAAGCATATTGACCGTATCCCGGAAGTCGCGGTTCGTCTTGAAATCGGGGAACACACGGATGCGGCTGATGCCAAAGCGGCGATAGGCCTGGCGGGCACTATCATCGGCCCGGACAATCAGTTTTATGTCCAGTGTGGGTTTTTTTGCGTTTTTCTGCAGGGCAATGAAGTTGATAGCGCTTTCAAAGGGGTTTTCAATGTCTTTGAAATACTGCTTATTCATGGTATCCAGTTCAAAGCTTATATTGTCATTGGTGAAATAATAATAGCCGTAATCGCGCATCAGGTTGGTAATGCGGCTTTTTTCAAGCTCCAGCAGGTCGTATGAAAAATCGGCACCTGTTTTAAGATGGGTATGGGTATATGCTTTCGTAATAACGTCTAATGCCGTATTATCATCAATGTCGAACAGTACTTTATTAATAAGATAATTGCCACCTGTTTCCACGGTATAGGTCACGTGTGCTTTCCTGCCTCTGTAAATGGTCGTGTCGGTAACCTTCGCATAAAAGAAGCCTTTATTGAACATATATGACCGCATATTAAGGGCCGAGCGGCGTTTTTGTGTGCTATCGTATATAACCGGCGCTTCTACGGTTTTTGATTTTAGCTGGAAATTGGTAGGGTCTGCCTGGTATTTTTTATAACGGGTATTGTATAAGTACACTTTGTAAGGGAAAAGGCCCAACACATACTTATTGGGTTTCTGGCTGGCAAGGCGCTCCATATTATCGCGCAGTTCACCTTTCTGGGTTAGCGGTACATCGGTTTTTAGCTTGATGGTGTTAGAGCGCAGCAGATACTTCCCTTCGGGCACATGTTTGGTGGCATTACAGCCTGTGGCCAGAATAATAATCATTGCCCCGATTGCTATTGTAAGAAAATCCGTAATCCTGCGATTCATGTTTCAGTTGGGACAATTAATTAGTTTTGCCTGCATATGCTAACCAAGGCGCAAAATAAATATATTCGGTCATTATCGCAGCAAAAATACCGTAAAGAACACCGTGCATACGTAGTAGAGGGCGACAAAGTAGCCGGGGAATGGCTGGATAGCAAGGCCGATATTAAAATGGTGGTAGCACTACCGGAATGGATTGTTGCGAACGGCAATAAGTTGGCAAAGCATCCGCAGGCAGAGATTATAAGAGTAGAACCACATCAATTGGAAGCCGTGTCGGGTTTGCAAACGCCCAACAATGTACTGCTGGTAGTAGGCATGGAAAATAAAAAGCTGTCTTTACCGGCTCATGAATGGTGCATAGCGGTAGAGAACCTGCAAGACCCCGGTAATATGGGTACCATTATCCGCATAGCCGATTGGTTTGGTATCCGGCATGTAGTAGCATCGCCCGGCAGTGCCGATTTTTATAATCCTAAAGTAATACAGGCGGCTATGGGCGGACACCTGCGCGTGCAACTGCATGAAGCAGAGCTGGAAGGGTTTCTGTCTGCTGCCAAAATGCCGGTACTGGCAGCAGTTTTGGGTGGCGATAATGTGTATGAACTGAAAGGGCTGGATAAAGGGGTGATACTGATAGGTAACGAATCGAAAGGGCTGTCGCAGGGATTGATAGATAAAGCAACCCATAAAATAACGATACCGCGCAGAGGTGGGGCAGAGTCGTTGAATGCGGCGGTGTCAGCAGGTATTCTTTGTGCCTTGTTAATACAGGGTTAAAACTAATAATGGCCGGCAAGCTTATTAAGTTTGGCATATCTATTGGGACTCAAATAAGTATATTTTCACCATAACATGGTAACTATGAAAAAGATATTCCTTACATGTATTGCGGTTATAGGAGCTGTAGTAATAGCCATTGCGCAGCAAAAACAGCGAAGTGTAATAAGAGTAGCTTTAAGCGACGATTCACGATTGGCTATATCTATAGATGACCGTTATTACGATAAACAAGGACGTTCCCTTACTGTTGGCGATTTGCCGGCTGGCCGGCACAAGTTGAAGATATATAGCTTTGTGCCGTATAAGAACAGGAAGGGCGGCAGGGCACGCACACTGTATTCAGGAATGATAACGATTTCTGAAGGTACTATTACCTACCTGACGTATGATATAAATAGCGATAAACTACGTGCCAAAACAGAATACCTCGAAACTAATAATTGGAATAATGAGAGTGATGCCACCCACCCCGCGCCACCCCGCGATCATGCATACAGCAATCAACTAAACGGACAAGATATGACCGCGCTGAAAACTACAGTTGACGAGCGAATAACGGACACGGATAAACAGAAACTGGTACAGTCGGTATTAGAAGGGCGTAGCTATACTACAGAACAAGTACGTACCATCATTTCGTGGTTCAACTTTGAAAGCACAAAGCTGGATGTAGCCAAATGGGCTTATAAAGGTGTAAGTGATAAACAAAACTATTGGAAAGTAGAAAGCGACTTTACTTACAGCAGCAGCAAGGACGAGTTTAATACTTACATCAGCTCTCAGAAATAATAACCTTTTTCTTATCCGGCTGGCTTAGGTTGTATATTTTATTGAATACTGCCGATGTAATGCTGGCGATGATAATGCCAAGCAGGCCGCCGCAGGTTACATCGAGCGGAAAGTGTACGCCTACATACACCTGCGAATAAGATACTAATATAGCCCATGCCAGCGCCATATACCACACGCCTTTTACATGGCGCTGCAACGTAATGGCCGAGAAAACCCCAAGCGAAAAGTGATTGGCGGCATGCGATGATGGAAAGCTGTACCCACCGCCGCAAGGCACTATATTATGTACCAGTTGTGACAGATAGGGGTTATTGCAGGGACGTATGCGATGAAAATAAGGCTTCATGATAGATGCGCTGATATAATCGCTTAACGAAAAGGTAAGCAGGAAGAATATACACCACATCCAGCCGCGGCGGCCAAAATTCATGGTCATGAACAATAGCAGGAACAGGTAAAGCGGCGCCCAGGTCCATTGGTTGCGCAGGTAAGGAACAAAGGCATCCAGCACATCATTGTGCCATACGGTATTCATATAATACCATATTTCATAATCCCACTTTACTATTGTATCCCAGATGCCCAAGGTTTACTTTTTAAATATCATAATCATACGGGGCGATTGCTGCGCATCATAACTATTGAGCTGGTAATCGCCGAATGTAGCCTGCAAGGTAAGGCCGGCTTTTTGAAATATCTCTTCAAAATCCAGCAATGAAAAAGCGGCTACACTTTCGCAGTAATGACGTGGTTTATTATCCGCATCCAGGAAGTTGATGTCTTTTATGATGTGGTTTCGCTCCAGTCTTTTCGCAATGTTGAAAGTATAGCTGCCGCGTACCACGGTAGCGCTGGGAACCAGGTTGGCTATTACCTGTTCCCTGTTCAGGTAGTCCACTACTAATGTACCGCCTTTTTTCAACCCTGCGGCAAATGCTTTGGCAGCCATCAGGTGGTCGCGGTCGTGTGCAAAGTAGCCGAAGCTGGTAAAGAAATTGAAAGCGCAATCGAAATAATTGATATAAAACGGGAACCGCATATCATGCACAAAAAAGTGTAGATTGTCTGTTTCATTAGCCTTGGCATGCTCAATGCTCAGGTGCGAGAGGTCTATACCCGTTACGTCATAATTATGTTCAGCCAGTTGTACGGCATAGCGTCCATCGCCACAGGCAATATCTACCACGCGGCAACCAGCAGGAGGCTGCAGGTATTGCAGCAGGTTTTCTATAAAAGCCTGTGCTTCCTGCTCATCGCGGTGCTGATACAATATTTTGTAATATGGGGAACCAAACCAACTTTCAAACCAATCTGCCTGCTGCATAATTTCTGCTATACGTTCATACAAAAGTAAGTTCCAATCCTGACCTTTGGAACAGAATTATAGGATGCCTTAATTTTGCGCAGTTTTTTTGTCTTTTATGGTAAGAATAGTATCTGAAAATAAATGGAAGAAGCTGATCATCATAGGCGATAGGGTACTTGTAAAACCCGCTAAGCCGGAAGAACGTACCAGCAGCGGCCTTTATCTGCCACCCGGTGTGCACGAAAAAGAAAAAGTGCAGCAAGGATATATTATCAAAACCGGCCCGGGATACCCTATACCTGCTGTGCAGGAAGAAGGTGAGATATGGAAAGAACCGCAGGAAAAAGTAAAATATATTCCCTTGCAGGCGCAGGAAGGTGATCTGGCCATTTTCCTGGTAAACGGGTGTACGGAAGTAATGTACGAGGGCGAAAAATACTATATAGTTCCGCAGCACAGCATATTGATGCTGGAGCGCGAGGAGGATTTGTAGCCTTTGGCCATTAATGCTACCTTTGCACCTTGTTTTAAAGAGATTCATGAAAAGTACACTTCGCCGTTTTATAGTTTTCAACCGCTTGCCTATCGCAGTGGCTATGATCGCATTAGGTCTGTTATTAGGTTTCAAAGATTGGGGAGGCGGATGGTACACCGCATGGATACCGTTCCTGGTGGCTATCATCATGGTAGCGGCCCACTACCTGATAGGCCCCATGACACTGATACAGGCATATGTAGAGAATGGCGATATGGAAGGTGCGCAAAAACTGCTGGACAGGGTTAAGAAGCCGGAATGGCTATATAAGCCGGTTCGTTCCTCTTATTATATGCTGCGGGCTAATTTCAGCAGCATGGGTGAGAACCTGGACCAGGCAGAAGAAGACCTGAAGCGTGGCCTCGCTGCCGGTATGCCCGAAAAAGAATATGAAGGTACAGCATATCTTCAGTTAGGCTCTATCTCCTATAAAAAAGGTAATACCAAAGAAGCACTGGAAAACCTGCGTAAAGCAGTGAAAATAGGCCTGCCAGACGAGGATAGTAAAGCAACGGCCTTCCTGCAGATAAGCAGTATATACCTGAGCAGGCGCGACTTTAAGAGTGCCAAAATGTACTTTAGCAAGGCGAAGAGTTGTAAACCTACTAACGAGCAGGTAGTAAGCCAGCTGAAAGAAATGAGCAAATACATGGCAAGGATACCGGGATAATAT
>JANLJF010000128.1 GCA_029255605.1 Azovibrio restrictus | reverse complement strand
ACCCATATGTACAAACAAAAGCCTGTTTATCGCCGTCTACTACCATGCCAATGAAATTTATGTACTTAAATCCTTGTGCATCATATAGTGCACGATTTATTTCTTTATGGCTACCGTTGTAGTGAACAATTTCTATTCTCTTATCATTGTCTTTCGCAAACGAATTGAAATTGATAACAGCATAGCAATCAGAAGCCGGATCTTTTTCTACATATACATCCGACAGGCTAACGTTGCCAAATACCATGGCATAGCCTGCGCCGGCCCCATACCGTTGCAATACACTAATGTTTTCTTCATTTTCTATAGCACCTGTATTCGGATTTAAAATAATGCGGAATAACGAAGGTGTACGATCCAGTAATTGCTGAAGGAATATTACAGGCTTGCCCCCCATCTCATATATACCTTCTATACTGGATACATTCATTTTCCGCGCGTTCCATAAGGTGCTCTGCAACTTCTTTACTGATATTTGTTTCCTGTTATTATCATAAACCCTGATGCTGATACCTTCTTTGCCAAAATTGTAAAGAAAGGTATTGCCGTTTGATAATTGCATCACTTTATTCCAGCCGTCTTCGGGCTCTTCAAAAGACGGGCCGTACTGAATGTTGGTAGACTGTGCAGATGCTGATAAAACAGATAATGACAGGATAGCGATGAGGATGGATTTCATTTGTTAAGGCAAGTTTTAGAAGCGCAATGATAATACATCTGCGGCTAAAAAAGCTATACGTAAGCTATTGCTATCTTTTAGTAAACCTGTCATCTGTAAGCGCGTGCAGAAAGGCTTCCAGGTCTTGCTTTTCCTGCTCAGTAAGGTGGAGCGGTTCTGAAAGTATGCTATCGCGGTACATACCATCGGGGAGGATAGCGTGCGGGTTGTCATAATAATCTATTACTTCCCGTAGGGTTTTGAACTGGCCATTGTGCATGTATGGTGCGGTAACCGCCACATTTCGCAGGCCGGGCACTTTCATTTTGCCAATATCGGCCGGGTCTTTTGTGATGTGATACCTACCGGAATCATTGAGTTGCCTGCCATTGAAAAGGCCGATGCTGCGAAACTTATCATTGGTAAAGTCGGGCGTGAAGTGGCACTCAAAGCATTTGGCCTTTACGCGAAATATATCGCGGCCACGCACCTGTTGTTCATTCATGCCATTCGGCTCATCATTCAGCCAGCGGTCGTTGGGAGTGCTGCCGGTTTCTAAAGTGCGTTCGTAGGCAGATATAGCCTCCGCCAGGTATTTTTCATTCGGCACCGATTTGAAAATGCTGAAAAACAAGTGACGATATTTCTTGCTGCGGTTCAGCCTTTTAATAGCCTCTGCCAGCGGCAGGTTCATTTCGTTCGGGTTCTCGATAGGGCCCAATGCCTGCTGTTCCAGCGTAGTCGCGCGGCCATCCCAGAAGAGTGCCTCGCGGGATGCCACATTCATGGCCGAAGGGGTATTGCGGGTAGCTAATTTGCCATGCACACCGGTGCTGAAAGCAGCCGTATCGGCAAAGGCAAACTGTGGCTTGTGGCAGGATGCACAGCTCACACTGCTATCTTCAGAAAGTATGGGATCGAAAAAAAGCATTTCGCCCAACTTTTCTTTGGTAACCTTCTGCGGTGTTTTGCTGAAGGAAAAACCAATAAGCACTGCCAATAAGATGATGGATATAACAAAACCCTGCTTCACGGCTGCAAAATTAAAATAAATAATATACGCTTTCGCATAATTGTTCATTTAATACCTTTGCGGCGTTCATAATTTTTCCAATAATAAAATCTCATATAACAATGGAATACCGTATTGAGAAAGACACGATGGGTGAAGTGAAAGTACCCGTTAATGCTTATTACGGCGCACAAACGCAGCGCTCTATCGAGAATTTCAAAATTGCACAGGACATCAATAAGATGCCGAAGGAAATCATCCGCGCATTTGCTTACCTGAAAAAAGCAGCTGCGATGACCAATACCGAGCTGGGTGTGCTGCCTGCTGAAAAATCGAAACTGATAGGGCAGGTGTGTGATGAGATACTGGAAGGCAAACTGGATAATGAGTTTCCGCTGGTTGTATGGCAAACAGGTTCGGGTACACAATCGAACATGAACGTGAACGAAGTGGTAGCATACCGCGCACACGTTATCAATGGTGGACAGCTTACCGATAAAGAAAAATTTGTACACCCTAACGATGATGTGAACAAATCGCAATCATCAAACGATACATTCCCTACCGCTATGCATATAGCGGCCTATAAAATGCTGGTAGATGTGACAATACCGGGCATCAAAAAGCTGCGCGATACGCTGGATAAGAAAGCGAAGGAATTTATGCACATAGTGAAAATAGGCCGTACGCACTTTATGGATGCTACGCCATTGACACTGGGGCAGGAGATAAGCGGCTATGTATCTCAACTGGACCACGGCCTGCGTGCTATCAACAATACACTGGCGCACCTGAGCGAACTGGCACTGGGTGGTACGGCCGTAGGTACGGGTATTAATACGCCTGAAGGGTATGCAGAGCATGTAGCCGGCAACATAGCCAAGCTGACAGGCCTGCCTTTCGTAACAGCAGAGAATAAATTTGAAAGCCTGGCTGCGCACGATGCGATAGTAGAAGCGCACGGTGCGTTGAAAACAGTAGCCGTTAGCCTGATGAAAATAGCGAACGACATCCGTATGCTGAGCTCAGGCCCACGTTGCGGTATCGGTGAAATATTTATACCTGACAATGAGCCGGGTTCATCTATCATGCCGGGTAAAGTAAACCCTACACAGTGCGAGGCGCTGACCATGATAGCAGCCCAGGTAATGGGTAACGATGTGGCCATCAGTGTAGGCGGTTCAAACGGCCACTTTGAGCTGAACGTATTTAAGCCGGTGATGATATTCAACTTCCTGCACAGCGCAAGGCTGATAGGCGATGGTTGTGTATCCTTCAACGATAAGTGTGCGGAAGGTATTGAACCGATACAGGCCAACATAGATAGCAACCTGCACAACTCACTGATGCTGGTAACATCGCTGAACACTAAAATAGGCTACTACAAAGCAGCCGAAATAGCACAAACAGCACATAAGCAAGGCAAGACGCTGAAACAAACGGCTATAGACCTGGGCTATGTAACCAGCGAGCAATTTGACGAGTGGGTAAGGCCTGAAGATATGGTAGGTAAGCTGAACTAAAATCAGAATCGACTCTACTCAATAAAAATGGCATACATGTTTGTATGCCATTTTTATTATGATATTAAGGGGTAACTACCCACCAGGTATTACCAAACGGATCTTTAAAACCACCGCTGCGGCCGTAGCTCTGGTCGCTTACTTCCATAAGGCTGGTAGCACCTGCTGCAATGCCTTTCTTATAGGTTGCATCGGCATCGGGTACGTTTACATACATACCTGCAGTGTTTACACCCCATTGGTCGCTTGCCTGGGCAAACATGATGGTGCTATCGCCAATCATCACCTCGCCATGCATAATGCTGCCATCTTCGCGATGGGTGACATGTGTTTCCCGTGCATCGAAGACTTCTTTTACAAATGACAGAAAGCCTTTAGAATTTTCTAAAATCAGGTAAGGCATTACATGCTGATACCTTTCCGGAAGTTGTACTGTTTTCATTTTTTTTCGTTTTTATAATATCAAAAGTATAGGGGGCGATGGTATTGGGATTGTATAAACACGACATCTAAGCATCCAGGTATTCTTTCCCTTCTGCATTCCCTTTAAAATATATGCCGGGATGATAGCCGGAGAAAGATTTGAAATCGCGGATGAAATGCGATTGGTCGTAATAACCGCAATCGTATGCTATATCGGTTAGGGAACGGTCTGCATTCCTATCGTACTGTTTCAGTGCCGATTGAAAACGCATAATGCGGGTGTACACCTTAGGGCTGAAGCCTGCCAGTTCATTAAACTTACGTTCCAACTGGCGGGTAGAAAGATTGAAGTGATAAGCCATATCATTTATCGACATCAGTTCTTTAGCATGTATCACGTGATGAATAGCGTATATGGCGGGTGGCAAGGGTACATTTTTCAATTTACTTTCCAGGAAGGTGGATAGAATAGCTACGCGTGCCTGGTTGCAGGGTGCTGTCATTATTTGTTCTTCCAGCAAGCGGCCTTCTGCGCCAAGCAGTGCCTGCAGGTCGGGCATATGGTTGCTGGCCGCTGCAGCCGAAACGCGAAATAAATGCGGTAATGCAAAAGGGTAGAGGTAAACACCGAATATGCCAAAGCTACCATTTGTTATGAACCTGCGATAGGTTTGCGACTGCGCCTGCAGCATAGCATGGCCTTGCTTGATAGTACCGGTATCGGTTACTTCATCAAATGTATTGTGATAGTGAAATACCATTTCCGCACAGCCATCTGCCATAGAACGATAAACATATGGCTCGTCACCACGCTCTATTTCATATACCCAAAACATGCGCACAAATGCAGCAAGGCTGGCAGGTGGCGGAATGGTGTAATATGTAACACGCGGTTGCATCAGGATATTTCTTTTGTCAATTGAGCTTTAAAATCATTCCAGTCGGGCAGGTATTGTTTGCAGTTGGCCAGTAGCGCAGGCTCTACCTGTGCAACCCACGCATCCAATGCTTTCCGGGTGCCAATGGTATAGCCGATGGCTTGTACCCAGTTTTTAACCACCATATGGAAATGTGCATCGCGCAGGCTTTTGAAAAAGAAACAGGGATTTTTCAGGATAAAGTCTTTCGCTTCTGTACCGGCATCTTCCACCGTAGTTTTATCTGCTATGGCCAGCAGTCTGTTGAAATTGTAAAGGAAGAGGGGAAGCGTTTCTTCATTGTCTGTAAAAATGGAATCTATTATTCCTTTTGTTTCCTCGTTATCGCCAATGCCCAACTGGCCGGAGTAGAAGAAATTGGCAATGCTACCCACGTCCTCGTGATTGAGGTAGTAATAAACAGGCCTGCCGTTCAGGGAATCTGTTTTTACCGTGTTTTTCATCAATTGTGCCCCCGCGGTGAATGGTAGTGCCAGGATGATGCATAAGAAGTACTTCATAACAACGGTGGAAAATTAAGCATAAAAAAAGCACCCGCTACAGGTGCTTTCAATTATTTACCGTACCGATTGATTACCAGACATATTGCTTTTTATTCAGCAGCAGCGCCTCTCCCTGTATGGTCTTATCGCCGGTGCTTACTTCATATACCGCACAGTCATACAGTATCCTGTTCTTGTCGGGGTAGGTTTCTTTTACCGTTATCACTGTTTCATATTCGGTATCTACAAACATGGGCCTCAGCCATTTAATGTTCTGGCTCATATATACATGGCCATCGGCATACCACAGGGCACCAAATATTTTGGTAAATACACTGGCACCTAAAAAACCGTGAATGATATTTCTGCCAAACATACTGGCCTTACCAGCTTCTGCATCAATATGTAGCGGGTTTACATCGCCACTTACACGTGCATAGGTATCTACATCGTCTTGTGTGTAGCTAAACTTATGGCGAAATTCGTCTCCTACTTGTAGCATAGTATCGGTGTTTTGGTTCTACACTAAAAATAATCAAGTTATTAATAAATGAAAGTTATTTAAATAAAAAGGTTGCCCCGAAAGGCAACCTTTAAAATGCATGAAGAGGGTGCTATTTTTTGGTAGTCAACTCTACGCCGGCAGTGCCTGTTTGTTGGGTGCTGCCGCTTTGCGCATCATTTTTCGTGTCGCTATTGCCGCCGATAGCACGGTCGGGCTGCTGTGTTTTAGGCCTTGTTTTGCTGTCTATGCTTTTGCTTTCAGGTTGGTTCCATTCCGCAGCGTGCAGGTAGTAACCTTTCAGCTCCGGTTCTTTTTCTACCTCGGCTTCTACACGGTGTGCATTTGCATATTTATCGTTGCGGATACCTGTTACCTGCCAGCTCACTTCTACATTGGGCTGGTTGGTTTGAATTTTGAATTTGTTGCCGCTTACTTTTTCAGCTACGATAGCCTGTGCAAACGTACCGATAACAGTTAGCTGGTAACGGAAGTCTTTATTCAGCGCTTCGAAGTAGCCGGGCAGGGTTACTGTTGCATAACCGTTAGCATCTGTAGTGGTGTTGCCATTATAAACGTTCATCATGTCAGGGCTTTCCACGAAGCTGTGATACAAGTATTTGTTTTCAGGATCTTGGGGGTGGTCTATTTTGAACGTTCCGCTACCTTTAGCAATGCTACCTGTTATTTGCACATTGCCGCTGAAGTAACCTGCATAGTTGGTAGTAGCGCCTGTAGCATAGCCATATACACCATAGCGTGTAGCCGGTACGGTAGCACCGCCGATGGTATTGGCGTAACCATATACACCATAAGTATTACCACCACCAGTAGTAGCCGCGAAGGATGAGTTTTTGTTGTAACCCACTACACCTATACCGCCTGTAGAAGTACCTTCCACACCTGCTGTATTTCCCGAACCATACACACCCAGGTCTTGGTTGCCGGTGCTGAAGTTAGCGTTACAATTCTGCAATGGTACACCCTGGTAGCCAATACCGTGGATACCCGTACCATAGTTGCTGGTATTATATGCACCGGAAACACCACCTTTCAAACAACCTTGTGTAGTATATGAATAACCGTAAATAGCTGCAAAGGTATCGATAGCAGGTACGGGAGTAGCGGGCTGCATAACCGTAAGCCTGCTGGTAGGTGCAGAGGTACCGAAGCCTGATGCGCCTGTAGATACCACAATACCGCGGCCGGCAGTGCCACCATCGAAGAAGCCGGCAACACCGGCGCCTGTAGCCACGCCCCAGATACCATTACCTGTACCTGTAGCCACACCCACAGTACCACCCAATGTGCCGGTGGAAAGACCGTACACGCCATTCTGTGAACCGCTGACACCTATTACGCCTATGCCTGTAGTAGATTCCCCATATATAGAGCCTGATGTGGCGATAGAAGTAGCCGGTGTAGCCACCAGGGTAGAGCGTACACCATTACCAATAGAACCGGCTGTTACCTGGAATTTTATATTAGGAGAAAGGGTTGCAGTATTAACGCCAACAGAGGTGCCGTCATCTGTCAGTTGTGAGTTGCCCACAGCAGTAGAGCTGAGAAACTTAGCTATAGTATGGTTAGTGCCTGCTACACTGCTACATGTAGTAGCCGTAGTTGCAGTTGTGGCGGTAGTAGCTGTGGCAGCACTATTAGCGGTATTGGCATTTACGGCAGTAGCTGCATGCAGCGCAAATGGTACACTCAGCAATTGCACTGCGCCCAGGTTGGTATAAGCAGTGCCACCAGCCGGGTCTATTTCCACTTGTATAAATTTATCATTTGTGCCCCATGCTACGCTGTTCATAGTGCCGGTTACGGGTGTGCCCGCACCAATCTGGATATTGTAAAGGCCAAACTGGTTGGTAGTAGCCGTTTGTGTTTCAACATATTCGGCCGTACCTGCGGCAGAACCATCCAGTACGCTGATGCGCATAGCAATGTTTTGGCCGGCCAGCGGAGCACCTGCGTTATCGCGGGCTACACCCTGGTAGTTGAATTTTTGTGGTGCCTGCGCCCAGGTGGCTGCCGAAAGCAGCACCATTGCGAATGTTATAAGTGTTTTTTTCATAATGTCGATTTTTTCAATGGAATGATTTTCAATAATGAGGTTAATTGATCTTGTTTATTTTATAGGATGCCAGCTGCGCGGCACCGTTCAATGGTTGGTAAGAAACAGACAACATGTAGGTGGCATTAGCTATGTCGGTCATATCTATTTGCAGCTTACCATGGTTTTCAGTAACAGATACCTTATTGTTCAGTATCTGCTTGCCGGTGATGTCTTGCAGGCTATACCAGATGGTGCCGTTCGATGGCAGGTTATATTGCAGGTACACAGTGCTGGATGTAGGGTTAGGGTATACCTGCAGGTTTTGGTAGAGGGCTACCCGGTCTTTTATGCCCGTGCTGGGGGGCATGGGCTGCAGTATGCCTTGTGTCACAATGATGTTGGGTGAGGTGGCGGTGTGTACTACGGTCATTTCGGCTACCGACCATTCATAGGTGTTTGTGCCGATGTTGGCTGCGCCTCCGGCGCTGTTAATGGTAGATGGCGTGATGCTTTGCCCGCGGATATAACCGCTTACAAACAGTAGCAACAGGCTCGTTAAGAGTGCTCTCTTCATATGCATTTTTTTTAGAGTCAACAATGAATATTAAAAATTTAAATGCAAGATGCGGATATTTGTAATAAAAATGTCACGTAGAACTACGTGATTTAAAAAGTAATATGACGGAAATAAAGAATTTTCAAAATTTTAATAAGAATACATACCTTTGCGCCGCCCAAAGGAACTTTTGCCCCCAGAAAAAGTAAGGATAGATTAACAGACCGGAAATATGACGCTAATATTAAATCGGTTTTTTTGTGCTGTATTGAATTGATAAATCTTTAAACTTTTTAAAACTACATACGATGGCTAACCAAGACAACAAAAGCTTTGTAGAAAGCGTAATGGACGCTCAGAAGCAAGCGGTTGAAACAATGGTGGAAAACACTAAAAAATTTACCAGTGGTAATGCAATGGTGAACGACACTATTGAGAAAGGCAGTGAATGGTATAAAAACTGGTTGGACAATCAAAAGACGGTATTTGCTAATACTACAGAAAAGGCTACAAACCTGGGCAGCAATGCACAGAGCAATATGACACAGATGAATGAATTTTACCAAAACTGGTTCAATACGCAGATGAACTGGAGCAAACAAATGTGGGACATGAATATGGAGCACATGAAAAATGCCACCCAGCAGGCACAAGCCAATGCACAACAAAATGCAAACCCGATGGCTCAATGGGGTAATATGTGGAATAACTGGATGAACGGCTGGAACAACTGGAACAACAACATGAACCAGGCGAATAGCTGGATGAACATGATGAACCAGTGGAACAATAACAATCCTATGGATGCATTTAAAAAAGCATCTGAAACGTGGACCGGTTTGTTCAACCAATACTATAACACACTGAGCACGGGTTTTGCCGATATGCAGAAGAACGTGCAAAACGGTACGGCACAGGATGCTTACCGCAATATGATAAATGTGAACGAAGGTTTTACCCGCTTCGTAGAAATGTGGATGCCTTTCTGGAAATCTATCCAGGAAAAAACATTCAACATGGATATGTACAAAAACATGGTAAACCCAGCTACATACAAAGAGCTGATGGATAAATACTTTGGCTTTCTGCCGGAGAATAGCCGCCAGTACATGCAGCAATACACTGAAATGATGCAGAAAGGTATGGCACAAGCCAGCCAGAATGGTATGCAACAGTATCAGCAGTTCCGCAACATGCTATCGAACGCTACGCCAAGCAGCAACGATATCTTCGGCAACATGCTGAACGGTTATACTACCATGTATAACATGATGATGGAAGGTGTATCGCCAATCACCAAGCTGATGACGCCCAACCAGTTCACAAAATCGATGATGGAGTGGAACGACATCGCTAACCGTACGATGGTTTACAATATCAAAAATGCAGAAATGCAATACATGATATACAACCAAGGCGTGAAAGTGATGGATAGCCTGGCTGAGAATATTGCTGAAAAAGTACAGAAAGGTGAGGATATCAATAACATGATGGCCCTGTACCAGGAGTGGCTGAACATCAGCGATAAAGTTTTCGTATCTCTGTTTGAAAGCGAAGAGTATAGCAAAATAATGGCTGAAACCAGCGCTATGCAACTGCGCCTGCGCAAAGATGTGGAAGCACAACTGGAAAAATACCTGGTAGGTGTACCCGTAGCTACACGCAGCGAAATGGACGAGATGTATAAAACCATCTACGACCTGAAAAAACAAGTACGCCAACTGGAAAAAATGCTGGAACTGGATAGCACTGAAGAAACAGAAACGGAAGAGAAGACAGCAGCTAAAAAAGGTAAGAAAGCATAATTTGAGGAATCAACATATAGTTGAAAGATAAAGGGCTGCAATGCAGCCCTTTATTATTTTGATGAATACAATAATTAAAGACTCGCCTTCAGCATGCGTGTATTACCTGCCAGGTCTTCGCGTATCTCTACACTGTAGCCCTTACTTTCAAATAGTTCTTTGGTGGCTATAGCATGGTCGGCATCCAGTTCGCAATAAATAAGTCCTTTGGCAGTCAATCTTTCCTTGCCAAAGTCGGCTATCAATCGATAGAACAGCAATGGGTCGTTGCCCGGCACAAACAGCGCTATGTGTGGCTCATGGTCCAGGACATTGGCATGTAGCGTATGTTGCTCTGTAACCGGTATATACGGTGGGTTCGATACGATGATATCAAACGTGCCCAGTTTATTCCTATCTGCTTCTTTCAGGAAATCTACCTGAATGAAAGTCACATCTGCACCCAGGTCTTTTGCATTTTGGTGTGCTACGGCCAGTGCGCCCTCACTTACATCGCAAGCGGTAATGGTTGCATCCGGCAGTTGCAGCTTGGTGGTAACGCTGATGCAGCCACTGCCTGTGCCTATATCCAGTATATCAGGTTTTGTTTGGTCTTTCTTCACGCCACGCACCAACCATTCTACCAGTTCTTCGGTTTCCGGGCGGGGTATCAGTACATCTTCATTTACGGTAAACTCATAGCTCCAGAACCATGCTTTGCCGAGCACGTATTGTACGGGGGTAGCGGTCAGCAGTTTATTCTTGGCAGTGTCAAAAGTGGCTTGTTGTGCCTCTGTAAAAGGCGTTTCTTTATTGTCAAGGCGCTGTAGTTTACTAAGCCCGGTCAGGTTTTCCATTATCATATGTGCTATCGCATCGGCCTCTCCTTCGTCGTATAATGGTTGCAATGCTTTTTTCAGTTCATGAAATCCCTGTCCGTAGTTCAACATGCGGCAAAGATAGTACTAATGCTTTTGTTACTTTTGCACTCGTGTCGGTAGATGCTATATATATGAAACGCTGCCTGGAACTGGCAGCAATGGGCAAAGGCCATGTAGCGCCCAACCCTATGGTGGGTGCTGTGTTGGTGCACAATGGCCGTGTGATAGGCGAGGGATGGCATCGCCAATATGGTGAGGCGCATGCCGAGGTGAATTGCCTGGCCAATGTAGCGGATGCAGATAAGCATTTGATACCCGAAAGCACCATGTACGTAAGCCTGGAGCCCTGCGCACATACCGGCAAAACACCGCCATGCGCCAACAGGCTGGTGGCGGAAAGAGTGAAAGAAGTCATCATCGGTAATATAGACCCGTTTGAAAAAGTAGGTGGCAAGGGATTGGCGATATTAGAGCAAAATAATATCGCTACTACTACGCAGGTGCTGGATGCGGCGGGCAAATGGCTCAACCGCAGGTTCTATACTTTCCATCAGCAAAAGCGGCCATATATCATATTGAAATGGGCACAATCGGCCAATGGCTACTTTGCACCTTATGGTAATAAACGCTACCAGCTTACAAATGCGTATTGCCAGACACTGGTCCACAAATGGCGAACCGAGGAAGCGGCTATCATGGTAGGCACGAATACCGCATTGGCAGATGACCCGCAATTAACTGCAAGGCTGTGGCAGGGCAAACAACCGTTGCGCATCGTGATAAACAGGTCGCTGATACTGCCGGGTAACCTGAAGCTATTCAATAATGAACTGCCTACCTGGGTGGTGAATGATATAAAGGAGGAACAGGCTGGCAATACAAGCTATATAAAGCTGGACTTTGATGGCGACATGCTGCAAGCCCTGATGATGAAACTGCATGCTGCGAATATCCTTTCCATCATAATAGAAGGTGGCACGAAGCTGCTGGATAGTTTTATCAGCAGGGGACTGTGGGATGAAGCCCGCGTCTTCACCGCAGGTAAAGATATAGACCGTGGCTTGCCGGCACCGCTATTGGTAGCAGCGCAAAAAGCTTTCAGCACAACGCTGGAAAGTGATGTGCTGGATGTATACGTAAATAAAAATAGCCCGTACCCATATGTACAGGGCATGGAGCTATAACCCATGATATACCTGCTGCTTACCATATTGCTGAACGCGGTGCTGTTCGTATGCTTCAAGCTCTATCCTAAATACAACATAGATACACTACAAGCAATTGTGGTGAATTACATTACCTGCGTTGTAACGGGTAGTATCTTCATCGGGCATTTCCCTATTTCTGCGCAGAGTGTTTCTTATAGCTGGTTTCCTTTTGCAGTGTTCATGGGTTTCCTGTTCATCAGTATCTTCAATTTTATAGGCTATAGCACGCGCCGGTTTGGTATTACTACTACGTCGGTGGCCAATAAACTGTCGTTGGTCATTCCGGTTATCTTTTCAGTAATTCTATACAATGAAAAGCTGACTGCCGTAAACATTATCGGCATCCTGCTTGCCTTTCCTGCCGTGTATTTCAGCACACGGGTGAAGGAAGATAAGCATGCCACGAATATCGTGATGCCGGCATTGCTCTTCCTGGCTAGTGGTATGCTGGATGCACTCATGAAATATGCAGAGCATACCTACCTTGAAAACAGGCAGGTACAGGCTATCTTCCCGATACATATATTTTCGATAGCAGCCATATTGGGGATTACATTGGTTGGTGTACAGGTGGCGCTGGGTAAAACAAAATTACAATGGAGAAATGTTGTTGCGGGTATCGTATTAGGTATTCCTAATTTCTTTTCCATCTACTATCTCATCCGCCTGCTGAATAGTGATTGGCTGGAAAGCTCTGCTGCTATACCTGTTAATAATATTGGCATTGTAGTGGCCAGCGCATTAGTGGCCATCCTATTCTTTAAAGAACCATTTACCAAATGGCGTGCGGTGGGTATTGCATTATCCATCCTCGCTATTATACTGATAGCATTGTGAGCAACGAGGTATATAAATATAAAACGCTGGAACAGCCGGTAACGGCCGAGTTTCGCGACAGGGGCAGTAAGTTCATTGCCTATGGTTATGCCATCAGCACCCCTGCCGATGTGAAAGAGAAATTACAATTACTGAAGAAAGAGCATCCCAAGGCCGTGCATCATTGCTATGCCTACCGTATAGGTACCGAGGGTACGCAGTATCGCGCCAATGACGATGGCGAACCATCGGGTAGTGCGGGCAGGCCTATATTGGGGCAGATAGATAGCATGGGCATCACCAATACGCTGGTGGTGGTAGTGCGCTATTTTGGTGGTACGCTACTAGGTGTGCCCGGCCTTATTAATGCCTACAAAACGGTAACTGCCGATGCCTTACAAACAGGCAGCTTTATAGAAAAATGGGTAGAGCAGGTAGTAGAGGTGCAGTTCGATTACCCTACGATGAGTGAGGTGTTGTACCTGCTGAAGCAAAGTGAGGCGACCATCTACAAACAAGACCTGCAACTCTTCTGTACTGCAACCGCAGGTGTACCTAAAAAAGTAGCGGGTGAATATATCCGCCGGCTTTCGGAAATTCGTGGTGTAACGGTAAAAGAAGTGAAGGAATAAAAACTTGTCTGCGCAGGATACACATACCAACCTTATAAAACAGGAAGCGCAACGCCTGGGCTTTGATGCTTGTGGTGTGAGTATAGCTGTGCAGTTGGATGATGATGCCCGCAGGCTGGAAGCATGGCTGAATAACGGTTTCCAAGGCAAGATGCAGTACATGGAAAACCACTTCGACCTGCGTACCGACCCGCGCAAGCTGGTGCCCGGTGCCAAATCGGTAGTAACCTTATTGCTCAATTATTATCCAGAGCAACATCAGCAACCTGATGCACCCAAGATAGCTAAGTATGCCTATGGCACCGATTATCATTATGTGATACGCGAGAAGCTAAATGCATTACTCGCATTCATAAAAGAAAACATAGGCGAAGTAAATGGCCGTGGCTTTGTAGATAGTGCACCGGTGCTGGAACGTAGCTGGGCTGTGCGCAGCGGCCTCGGCTGGGTAGGAAAGAATGGCAACCTGCTTACCAAACACAGCGGTTCTTTCTTTTTCATCGCCACTCTTATTACCGATCTCGACCTTACACCTGATGCACCTTTCTCTACCGACTATTGCGGTACCTGTACGAAGTGTATAGATGCTTGTCCTACGGAAGCTATCGTATCACCCGCTATTGTGAATGGCAGTAAATGTATATCCTACCTTACTATAGAGCTGAAAGATGCATTGATGCCCGAAGGGCTGGAAGATAAAATGCAGGGCTGGATGTTTGGCTGCGATATATGCCAGGATGTATGCCCCTGGAACCGCTTTTCAAAACCCAACCACGAAAAGCATTTCACACCCATCCCCGAAGTGTTGAATCTTTCGCTGTCAGAATGGGAAAACCTTGGCGAAGAAGCATTTAAAAAGATATTCAAAGACTCACCCATCAAGCGCAGCAAATGGCAGGGCGTGTTGCGTAATATTCAGGCGGTGAAAGAAAGTAGTTAAGCTTTCAGATGATGATGTAATGAGTAAGATAGATCATGATCTTCAACATCTCTCCAAAAGTCTTTAATACTATCATTGATTTTTATCTCCATAAAAGGTGCAATCAAGTTAAAGAACACTAACATCTGGTTTCCATTCTCAAATTTGAATAGGAACACAACATCTGTATGTGTTTCGTGCTTGAAAGCTTAGTATATGTTAGGCCGGCCTTTAAATGCTTCGGGGTTAAAAGGCCTGCCATAAATTAGTATTTCAGAAATGGGAGTAGTGTTGCATATTAACTCTTCAGCCATTTCGGGGTTAGCTTCTGTCAATATTTTATAGTCGTGAAATACGATACCCATTTCATCTTCTATAAATCCAGGTGTTGTATAAAAGTAAATCTTAGCATCCCTACTGAAATGCATACCAACTGCACCATCTCAATAAGACATAGAGTTATTGTTGCCTGCTAGCTGATAAGAAAAACAAGACAATAAAGATTGCCCTAAAACGTCTTTGAAAAGTTGCAGGTCTGCAGCTTCAAGCTTTAACATAACCCGAAGTTACTGATTCTTCCCTCCCAGCATGGGCACGAAACTGAAGTCTCCCAGTTCCTCTTCCTTTACATTGCCATTCGCATCTTTGGTGATGCGCATCATCTTCTGGCCCTGATCATCGCCTACCGGTATCACGGCTATACCACCGGGTTTCAGTTGTTCTATCAGCTTGGGTGGCACATACGGTGCTGCGGCTGTTACAATTACTTTGTCAAACGGCGCATAAGAGGGCAGTCCCAGATACCCGTCGCCATAAAAGCGTTTGATATTGGGATATTTACTGATGAAGAAAAACTGGCCTACGTAGTCGTACAATGCTTTCTGGCGTTCTATACTATATACCATAGCGCCCATCTCTGCCAGCACACATGCCTGGTAGGCACTGCCCGTACCTATTTCCAGCACTTTGTCAAATTTCTTTATCTCCAGCAGTTCTGTTTGGTAGGCTACAGTATAGGGCTGCGAAATGGTTTGCCCTGCTGTGATGGGGAATGCGCGGTCTTCGTACGCGATACGTTCAAATGCGGGGTCGAGGAAGAAGTGGCGGGGTATGGCTTCTATGGCTGCCAGCACACGTTCATCTTTAATCCCTTTTTCGCGTAGTGATTGTACCAGTTGCTTACGTAATCCCTTATGTAAGTGTTTATCCTCTTTTGGTTTGCTGTGCAGCATACCACAAAGTTAGGATAGGATATGTGTAAATAAAACTTGTAAAAATGGATTGTGTACCAATGTGTTACTTGAAGTTCATCACCAGGCCGAAACCTACCAGGTTGTTATCCACCACGGGGCGAAACCGCATAGATATATCGCGCGATACATCAAAGTTTTTCAGGTGGGCTGCCGCCACGGCATCTATTACCTGCGCTGCATAACCCACGGCGGTAAACAGCACCGTCATATCCAGGTAACCGCGATAGCCATCCTGCAGTTGGCGCAGGCCATCGGTATCATATTGTTCCGTATCGGTAGTAGTGGGGTCGCCATCTATACGGGCTATGTATGCCTTGCGGTAGCGTTGATATTTATTCAGGTTGTCTATAAAAAAGTAGCCTGCTACCGCCATACCTGCATATATCACCGGGGCTTTCCAGTATTGGCGGTTATATATCTGCCCCAGTCCAGGGCATATGGCCGAATACATGCCTGCTTTCTTAGGCTTGGGTTCAAATGGCAGCTTCTTTATGGCCGCGCGCATACTGTCTTCCGTACGGCGGGTGGTATCTATCCTTGGTGTGCTAGCAGTTACATTGGTATTTATTACACCGGTATCAGCACCGGGCCTTGCGGTAACAGAGCTATCCGTAGTTACCTGCGCGTGCATTGGCCTATTGCAGCAAAGCAATAGAACCAATAATGTTATACCACTGATATATGAAGAAAAGAATCGCTGCATTTTACGGATGGCAAAGTTACAATAAAAAAGCCCTGTGTTATAAACAGGGCTTTTTTCAATTTATTATAGCTGCTATTTCATGCCGGTACCCAGGTTCACACGGCTGTCCATATGCATCATATCGTTTACGATGTTCACGGTTTCAGACAGGTAGATGTCCTTTTTCAGCGCCTTCAGCCAGTTCTCATTTTTATTGATGGAAGAACTATCGAGGTTGATGCGTGCCAGGTCATCTTTCACATTGGTTATGTTCAGCTGGGTAGCTTTCTTTTCTATGTCTTCTACCTTTTTGGCAGTAGCATTGGCTTCTTCCAGTTGCTGACGATATTTGGCCTCGTTCAGCGAATAGCTATTTTCTTCTTCCGCTTTTTTGATCTTGGCAGCACTTTGCTTTATTAGTTCAAAAGAAGGGTTGCCGGCTACACGTTTGCTGCTTTGTGCTGCCAGTTGTGCAGCATTTACTGCATTGGGCACCTGGCTATATCTTGCTGCAGGTATTTCATCCCATTTCAATGCAGCTTTATCGCGGCGTTCGCCTATTTCTATTTCGCTATACGGATCGGGCAGTACTACATCGGGTGTCACACCTTTCAGCTGTGTAGAGCCACCGTTGATACGGTAAAACTTCTGTATGGTCAGCTTTATGGCACCCAGCGTATCGCCTGTGACCACATTGCCACCGCCGGCAATGCTTGCCAGCCAGCTGCGGTATTCATCCAGCGATAACACTTTCTGAACTGTACCCTTTCCAAAGGTTGTAGAACCTACTACCACGGCACGCTTATAATCCTGCATGGCCGCCGCCAGTATTTCAGATGCCGATGCACTGCCGTAGTTTACCATGATAGCCAGCGGACCATCATAAAGTGTACCTTTTTGCTGGTCGTCCAGCTGCACGGCCGATGTATTGCTGCCTTTCACCTGCACTATCGGGCCCTGATCTATAAACAGGCCGCCCATGCTCACCACATCGCTTAGCGATCCACCACCATTATAACGCAGGTCGAGGATGATACCTTTCACGCCCGATTTCTTCAGCTTCATCACTTCTATTGCTACATCTTCACCGCTACGGCGGCCATTTACATGCTGGAAATCTGAATAAAACTCCGGCAGGTATATATAACCTATAGGCCCATCCTTGGTATTGATGATGGCCGATTTGGCAAATGTTTCTTCTATTTCTACTTTATCGCGGATGATGGGTATTACCTGTATCGCGCCGCTTACTTTCTTCACGGTCAGGCGCACTTCTGTGCCTTTCTTGCCACGTATCAGTTTTACGGCATCTTCGGTATCGTAGCCTTGTATATCCACAGGCTCTGCATTGCCCTGTGCCACTTTCAATATGTAATCGCCTGCTTTCAGGTCGCCTTGTTTCCAGCAGGGGCTGCCCGGCACTATCGATACGATCTTTATTTTACCTTCATCGTTTTGCAGCGTGGCACCTATACCAAAGAAGGTACCCGACATCTGTTCGTCAAAACGTGCTTTATCTGCAGGTGGAAAGAAGTCGGTATGCGGGTCTACCGTACCGGCTATGCTGTTTACAAAAAGCGTAAAACGATCGTCGTCTTTCATTTTGCGCATACGCTTAAAGTAGTAGTCCATATTTTTGGTTACCGACTCGCGCGCCTCCGCTTCCAGTTCTGCATCTGTTTTTATTTTTTTTAGGCTGGTGTCCTTGTTGTCCTGGCGCTTTTTCTGGTCGTCTTTCATATCTACATAACGGCTCAGTACACGGTATTTCAGATACGTATGCCAGCGGTCTTTCAGGTCGGCACTGTTAGCGGCATAAGGCACTTTTTCGCCATTCAGGTTTATTTCTTCATTGCCTGTAAAGGTGAAAGGTTTTTTCAATGCGTCTTTGTAATAACCTTCTATCTCATTGATGCGCTTGCTATAAATGGCATTTACATCATTGAAAAAAGACACGAAATTATCGGCCCCATTTTCATCCAGCACAAACTCGTAACGCGATAGCTTGCCGATATCTTCCTGTGTAAAGACGCGCTTATCAAAGTCAAGGTTATTCAATACCTTTTTGTAAACATTGGAAGAGAATGAGTCATTTACCTCGCGTGGAGCAAAGTGATTTTGCTGTATGGCTTTCATTACCGTTTCTATTACCACGCGCTTCTTTTCGTCGGCCGAATTGCCCTCAGCACTATACCTGAACGAAAAAAAGGTGGCCAGTGCGGCCACTATCATCAGTGGTATTAATATTTTATTCTTCATGAATCTCAACATAATCTACTCTTAAAATTAGGGTAATAACAAATGTAATTGTTTTGAT
>JANLJF010000127.1 GCA_029255605.1 Azovibrio restrictus | reverse complement strand
GGGCCATTATCGGCAGTAGTTACTTCATAACCTTCCAGTTCCAGGTTTAGTTTCAGGGCTTCCCGCAGGCTCTCTTCGTCTTCAACAACCAGTAGCGATGCTTTTTTTTCTTTCGTAATCATAACGGTTCTGTTTTCTTGATATAAAAATAATGACAATTGGTATCGTGTGTCAATACCGGCGCACAGATATGGTTATTTCATGACAATGCGGGAATTATTTAATATGATAATCCGTTTAAAAACAATTCGTAAATAGACTCTGTAAGAAGTTGGCTCATTCAAAAAAATCGCTACCTTTGCCGTCCATTTTGCGGGTGTGGTGAAATTGGTAGACACGCTAGACTTAGGATCTAGTGCTGCGAGGCTTGGGGGTTCGAGTCCCTCCACCCGCACTAAAAAATGATAGCCGATACATGTATCGGCTTTTTTTAAACCTCTAAAAAACAATAAACAATATGGCTACGGTAACACGTGAAAATATTGGTAACCTGCACGACAAGATAGTAGTAAAACTGGGCAAGGATGACTATATGCCTACGTTTGAAAAATCGCTGAAGCAGTATGCTAAAAATGCAAACGTGCCGGGTTTCCGTAAAGGGAATGTACCTGCGGGTATGGTGCGCAAGATGTATGGCCAGTCTATCTTTGGCGACGAGGTACTGCGCGCTGCGGGTACTAAGCTGGAAGAATACCTGAAGAACGAATCAGTTGCAATATTTGCACAGCCAATGATACTGCCGAATGAGCAGCCGTTGAAGCTGGATATGAACGATCCGCAGGAGGTTGATTTCTCTTTTGAAATAGGCCTAAAACCTGAAATAGAGATCACTCCGCTGAAAAGTAAAACTGCACTGACACGTTACAAAGTAATCGTGTCTGACAAGATGATAGAAGATGAAGTAGAGCGCATCAAACGCCGCTACGGCAATGCTGAAACGCAGGAAGCCGTTACCAGCAAAGATGATATCATTTATTCTAAATACGAGCGTTGTGATGCAGATGGTAATGTGTTACCCGAATCGCAAATGGTGGAAGACACCGTGTTGCTGGAAAAGCTGCCTGCTAAACTGCAGGATATGCTGATGGGCAAGAAAAATGAAGAAACACTGGTTATTCGCCCGTCAGATGTTTGTACGGCTGAAGAGCTGGAAGGCTTCCTGAAAGACCCGCTGAAACAAGGTGCTGAAGCAGCTGATAACTATTACAAACTAACCATCACACGCGTAGCAAAACTGATACCGCGCGAACTGGATGCGGAGCTGTTTGCCCAGCTGTTTCCCAACGATGAAATAAAAGATGAAGGTACTTTCAAAGAGCGCATCCGCCAGGAACTGTCTCGTGAATACGACCGCGTAGGCCGCGAGCGTTTGCACAATGAAATGTATGAGCTGCTGGTGCACCAAACGCCGATACAGTTACCGGTAGATTTCCTGAAACGCTGGCTGAAAGAAGGTGGCGAAAAACCAAAGAGTGCTGCGGAAGTAGAAAACGAATTTGGTGGCTTCGATCATCAACTGCGCTGGACACTGATATCTGATAAACTGATAGGCGACAACAATATATCTGTAAGCCTTGAAGAAGTAAAAGACCATGTAAAGGCACAAGTGCTGGGTTACTTCGGCATGGCATCTGATGACGATGCACCTTGGCTGGATAGCTACATGCAGAAGGTAATGAAAGACAATAAGACAATGGATGAAACATACCGTCGCCTGTTGTTCGATAAACTATTCCAATTCCTGGAAACACAATTCAGCATTGCTGAGCAGGAAATAAGCGAAGAGGAGTTCTATAAATTACAAGATCCGCATGCTGCGCACCATCACCACCATTAATAGTGTTACATATCTATTATACAATAAGGCTTGCATATGCAAGCCTTATTTCTTTTT
>JANLJF010000126.1 GCA_029255605.1 Azovibrio restrictus | reverse complement strand
GATGATAAACCATTCATCCAGCCAAAAAGGCTTAAGCTCTGTGAATGTAAGGAGCAGGCCATAAGCTATTACAAAAGCAAGGGTTGCAATAGTAAGGGTTTTGATGATGTTGTTTATTAGTTTTGGAGACATGCACAAATATATACAGAGTAATAAAAAAGCCCGGAATATATCCGGGCTTTCTTATTTCCGTTACTAACAGTTAATACTTTACAATTTGTTGCGAATAGCTGGTACTCTTTGTTTTAAATATCAGCGTATAGATGCCCGAAAAAAGGGCGCGGATGTCTAATGTAAGATCGTCGAAAGGCTGTAGGTTGGTTTCCAGACACACACGGCCATTCATATCCACTACCATTAATGAGCAAACCTCGGGTTCTTTGTTTTTAATGCTAATCATTTTTTGTACGGGTTTCTTGTGTTAAATAATCAATTCCGATCGTTGCTCCTTATGCTGCTGCAAAAGCGTACCACCAACCTTTAAAAAGTCGACAGCTTTTTGTCACGCTCTCTTACATCTAAAACATCGGGAGCAACAGGCTCATTTTCACATTGATTACGAAGGGTTTTCTTCGCAGGGGCATCTAAAGTATTAAATAAAAAAATGACAGAAAAATTAAAATTTCTGTCATTTCTTAAAAGATTGTATATCAATAATATTGCCTAATACCCGCGGCCTTCTTTACGGCCCATATAGTTCATAAAGGCTTTGTTGGCTACGCGGTTGCCACCCGGTGTGGGATAGTTGCCGGTAAAGTACCAGTCGCCATGGTTGTTGGGGCAGGCATCATACAGCCCTTCAATGGATTGGTAGATGATATCTACACTGGCATTCACATCATCGGGCCTCAGCATTTTAGCTATCTGCGCGCTTACCTCTTCCGGTGTAAAAGGTGCATATACTGCCTTTACATAGTTTTCTGCCATCAATGTGCCTGCAGCTTCTGCCGCTTTACATTTCTGGTGCGCTTCTGTCAGCACGTTTTCCATACCTCTTTCTTTCAGCAAGGCTACCGCTGCCTGGAAGGCTATGAAATCGCCCATGCGGCTCATGTCTATGCCATAGCAGTCGGGGTAGCGTATCTGCGGTGCCGATGATACTACAATGATACGTTTAGGGCCCAGGCGGTCCAGCATCTTGATGATGCTTTCGCGCAGGGTAGTACCACGCACTATCGAGTCGTCTATCACCACCAGTGTGTCCACATCCCGGTTCACCGTGCCATATGTAATATCATACACGTGCTGCACCATCTCATTGCGCGATGCATCTTCGGTAATGAAGGTGCGCATCTTCACATCTTTAATGGCTATCTTCTCAATGCGTACACGGCGGCTTATCAGTTCGCGCATCTCATCCTCGCTCAATGTGCGCGATGTGATGCGTTGTATCTTAATATCGTTCAGGTAATCTTCCAGCCCCTTTATCAGTCCGTAAAAAGCAGTTTCAGCCGTATTGGGTATGAAGGATACAATGGTATTTTTCAGGTCGTTATCCACTGCTTCCAGCACTTTGCCCGCCAGGTTGCTACCCAGCTTCATACGTTCGCGGTATATATCGGGGTCGCTGCCACGGCTGAAGTAGATACGCTCGAAGCTGCAGGCTTTCAGTTCTTTTTCCGGCAGTATGCGTGTATTGCTATAGTTGCCGTTGGCTTTTACAATGATGGCATGCCCCGGTTGCAGTTCATGCACATCTTCCTGTGCTACATTGAAGGTGGTCATAATAGCAGGCCTTTCAGATGCTACTACTATTACCTCGTCGCTCTTGTAATAGAATGCAGGGCGGATGCCATGAGCATCGCGTATCACAAAGCTATCGCCATTGCCTACCAGGCCGCTGCACACATAGCCACCGTCAAAGTGGGTAACTGCTTGTTTCAGTACGCCTTCCAGGTTCAGGTTGCCCGGGTCGGTATCATCGGCCATGCACAGGTAATAGTGTACGGTTTCTATCATCGCCCCCAGGTCACTTTCGCGGATGGTAGTAGTAGGGTGTGCATCCAGCATGGCAAACAGCTCATCGGTGTTCACCAGGTTGAAGTTGCCCGCCATCGTCAGGTTGCGTGTGGGGTTGATGTTTGGTTTCAGGAAGGGGTGGCAGAATTCCACATTGTTCTTTCCTTGGGTGCCATAGCGCAGGTGCCCCAGCAGGGTTTCACCCATAAAGCGCAGGTAGCCTTTCAGCAGGCCGGGGTACTGGCGTATCTCAGGATACATTTTCTCCAGCTCGGCCACTTCCTGTTGCACATTCTGGAATATTTGCGAAATGGCCTGCGGTCCACTAATGCGCAGGCGGTGCATAAATTGGTGCCCTGGCTCTACATTCAGCTTCACGGTAGCAATCCCCGCGCCGTCCTGGCCGCGGTTATGTTGCTTTTCCATCAACAGGTATAATTTGTTAAGGCCGTAAAATGCAGTACCGTATTTGCGGTGGTAGTATGCCAAAGGCTTCAGCAGGCGGATGTAAGCCAAACCACATTCGTGGCGTATTGCGTCAGACATGAGGCTGCAAAGATACTAAGCTTTGGCAATCTTCAAGGCACTTGCAGATTGAAATTCCTGATGTGCAGATTGCTTTTGTTCCGGTTTTTTAAAATGTATGTTAAAAGCAGTGCTTACCAGCAGCACCAAACCTATGGTGAAAATGCAGGCAGCCGATATGCGGTGCAGGTATAAAATGCGCCGCAGGGTTAGCTTCCGCCGTATGTTATCGGCTAGGAATACTTTGCAGAAATCTATACCCAATATCAGCCCCAGGCAGCAGCCAAAAAATACAATACGGTAAAATATAGTTGTGTTGGCTGTAGCAGTCACAGCTGCCAGCCAGGTAATGATAACGCCGGGATTGATGGTATTGATAAGAAAGCCACTGCTCCATATTTTAAAATAATGGGCATTGGTGATGCTTACCGTTTTTGTATTGGGGCGTTTGGGTTTGTATTTATCTAAAAGGCCATATAAGCCCATGCCTATCAGCAGTATAGAGCCGCCATATGCTATCATGCGCTCATACTCATTCAGCATTTCCAGCCATTGTGCAGCCACATTGGCTATGGTAACATACATGATATCGCTTATGGAAACACCCAGTACAAAGGCAATGCCGGCTTTATAGCTATGGTTCAGGCTATACTTTATAACAGCAAACAGGGTAGGCCCTACAGATATTGCCAAAAACAATCCAAGCCCCAATCCGTTTATGACAGCACTCCACAAATGCATGCTGCCAATATAGCTACTTAAATTGATAGCTGCATTATATGTGGTGTTATAAGATGTGTAAAGTTGCTGTTCAAATTAATTTTTCAGCCACACGTCCATCATACGTTCATTTTCTCCATGTGTCTTGATGGTTATCCACAGGTGCGGGTGGGGGATGATTTCCGGTGCTTTTTCCGGCCATTCTATTAAGGAATAATTATCTTTTTGCAACAGGCAGTCTTCCATACCGCTGTCGATGGCCTCTTCGGTGTTGCGCAGGCGATACCAATCCATATGGTACATTACCCGGTCGCGCCCGTTGTCATCAAAATGATATTCGTTGATAAGGGCAAAGGTGGGGCTGCTTACCGCATCCTGCACCTGCAGGTAGTTGCACAGCGCATGTATGAAAGTGGTTTTGCCTGCGCCCATATCGCCGCTGAAGGCTAATATGTTATATGCATGTGCCACTTGCCAGAATTGGCGGGCCGCATTTTCTATTGTGGCTAAAGAATAGGAAATTTGTAATAATGGAGCCGGCATAAATGCGAAGATACATGCAAAGCCGGTATGTACTATGCAAAAAACGCATGCAGCGGTAGTAGAAGGAATGACCTGTGGCAATTGTGCCCTTACCATCTCTAAACTGTTAGAGAAGAAGGGGGCTACTAATATATCTGCCAATGCCGCATCGGGCGAAGTAAGCTTTTCTACCCCCGAGGATGCGAACATAACTGCCATATATGATTCTATAGATAACCTGGGCTACCACGTAGTAAGGGAAGAGGAAGCAGATGGCCATGCCGGGCACCACCATCATCATGCTGACTATACGACTGTTTATTTTATCATATGCGCCATTTTCACAGTGCCGTTGCTGCTGCATATGTTCGTCAGTTGGCATGTGCTGCACAACCCCTGGGTGCAATGGGCGCTTTCAACACCTGTATATGCCATAGGCATATGGGTATTCGGGCGCAGTGCGTTCCGCTCTTTAAAGCATGGCATCCCCAATATGGATGTGCTCATCATCCTGGGTGCATCGGCAGCTTATATCTATTCTTTAATAGGGCTGTTTTTTTATACCGGGCAGGTGCACAATTACCTGTTCTTTGAAACCACTGCTTCCATTATCACATTGGTAATGTTAGGCAACTGGCTGGAACATCAAACCGTAAAATCGACCACCGTAGCTATAGATGCTTTAGTAAAACTGCAGCCGCGCACGGCAAGGCTGGTAGTAGCCGATAGCCTGGGAAAGGAAACCATGATGGAGGTAGATAGCAAGTATGTGCGCGCGGGAGATGTAGTGCAGGTAAACCATGGTGATAGCATACCCATAGATGGCGAAATTATTGCCGGTAATGCACAGATAGATGAACAAATGATAACGGGCGAAAGCCTTCCGGTGCATAAGCTGGTGGGCGATGCCGTAGTAGGGGGCACCATCGTAGTAGATGGCAACCTGCGCGTGCGTGCTACTACAGTAGGCAATGCATCGGTCCTATCCAACATCATACGGATGGTGCGCGAGGCACAAGGCACCAAACCACCCCTGCAAAAACTGGCCGATAAGATAAGCGCCATATTCGTACCCGCCGTATTGGTCATCGCATTGCTTACGCTGCTGGTCAATTATTTCTTCGCTGGCCAGCCTTTTTCAGAAGCCATGATGCGCAGCATTGCTGTAATGGTTATCTCCTGTCCCTGTGCTATGGGGCTGGCTACACCTGCTGCTATTGCCGTGGGCCTGGGCCGCGCAGCGCGCAATGGTATGCTGGTAAAAGGGGGTGATACATTGGAGAAATTAAAGACCATCAGGCAAATTGTATTTGATAAAACGGGTACGCTTACCACAGGCAAGCTGCATGTAGAAGGTTATATTACTAATAATGGCGTGATAGATGAGGCTACTATGAAAGCGATGGTGGTAGCTATGGAGCACAATTCTTCACATCCTATAGCCCGGTCTATTATTGGAAACTGGAAAGAGATAACACCTGCACCGCTCAAAGAGGTGAAGGAGATAAAAGGCAAGGGCATGGAAGCGATAGATACCCATGGCGATACCTGGCAATTGGGTTCGGAAAGATGGCTGCATACTATTGACGTTGATAAGGGCTACGACCTGTACCTGTACCGCAACGGCAGCTACATAGCCGCCCTGCGTATAGCCGATGCACTGCGCCCCGATGCTGCGGCTACTATTGCAGAACTTCAGGAAATGGGCTTCAAAACCATATTGCTCAGTGGCGATAAAAAAGAAAAATGTGCTTATGTAGCACAGCAGTTGGGTATCGATGAAGTGTATGCCGAATATTCACCCGAAATGAAGAATGCCAAGCTGGATGAACTGCTGAAGCAGGCACCCACTGCCATGCTGGGTGATGGTATCAATGATGCACCTGCATTGGCCACGGCAACTGTAGGCATATCGCTTAGTGAATCTACCCAGATAGCCATTCAGTCGGCAGGTATTATTTTATCCAATAATCAATTGTCTACTTTGCCCAGGGCCATACGCCTCGGGCGGTACACAGAAGCTACCATCAAGCAAAACCTTTTCTGGGCATTCCTGTACAATATCATTGCCATACCTGTGGCCGCCGTCGGCTTGCTGAAGCCTACCTATGGCGCTGCTATCATGGCATTGAGCGATGTGGTGCTTATCATCAACTCGCTGAGGCTGGGCATCCGCCGATTGTCTAAGTAATGTCATTGTCATAAAAAAACACTGCAATTACCAAAAGCAGCACGGGTTTTGTTATTTTACAATGATAACCAGCCAATCATCCCGTGTTATGAAAAAATTATTACTTGTTCTCTTTAGTGTTTCCTGCTTTTCTGCCGGTGCCGTAGTGCCTACCTGGCAGGAACTGCCCAAAGAGAGCCTGCCCGGAAACACTGCGGGCTTATCTATGCCGGTAGCATACACAGCTTTCCGGCTGCAAACAGAAGCGTTGAAAAACCAGTTGCTGTCACTATCGGCCAATGCTGCTGAGGCAAAGCAAATAGCCATACCCATGCCTGATGGCCGCATGCGCCGGTTCCGCATTTGGGAAGCATCCATGCTGGCACCTGCCCTGGCCGCAGCCTACCCCGATATAAAAACATACGATGCGGTGGCGGTAGACGACCCGACCGTTACGGCCAAGTTCGATATAACATTGTTAGGCTTCCATGCTATGATATATGACGGGGCGAACACCTACCTGGTAGATCCGTATAACAGGGAGCTGAATGTGTATTTTTGTTATTATAAAAAAGACTTACGCACTTCTGCTCTTACAGAAAGCAGCTGTGCCGTGCAGGGTATAGAAGAGGGTGGGCCGCTGCAGCACAAAAGTATGCAGGTAGGCAATGGTAGCAACCTGCCACCCATGCAGTTGAAAACAAATGGTGATGTAAGGCGCAGCTACAGGCTTGCACTGGCCTGCACGGGCGAATACTCTGTGGCAGTGGCCGGCACCTCTACACCATCTAAGGCATTATCGCTAAGTGCTATGACCACTACCATGAACCGCGTGAATGGTGTGTATGAACGCGAAGTAAATGTGCATATGGACATCATCGCTACCAATGATGATATCATTTACCTGAATAGTACTACTGACCCCTTTACCGGCAATTTCAGCGGGGGCATTCTGAAGGGCGAAAACCAGGACAATACAGATACCGTTATCGGTACATTGAACTATGATATCGGCCATATTTTCAGTACCGGGGCAGGTGGTATTGCCGAGCTGGGCAGCGTTTGCGAGATAACTTCTAAGGCCCAGGGCGTTACCGGGCAGCCCAATCCTACAGGCGATGCATTCGCCATAGATTTTGTAGCACATGAAATGGGCCACCAGTTTGGCGCTACACACTCCTTTAACGCCAACACCAGCGCCTGCAATGGCAATGGTGCTTCTATCAGCTCTTACGAGCCGGGTAGCGGTTCTACCATTATGGGCTATGCCGGCATCTGCGGTGTAGGCAACAACCTGCAAAGCAATAGTGATGATTACTTTCACGCAGCCAGCCTCGGGCAGATAACTGGTTTTATAGCTGATATGACAGGCGGTGGCTTGTGTGCTGTTGCCACTCCGTCCGGTAATACGGCTCCGTCCATACCTTCCATCGCGCAGACATATACCATCCCATATCTCACACCTTTTGAACTGGAAGCGCCGGAAGCAACTGATACCGACCACGACGAGCTTACTTACTGCTGGGAAGAATGGGACCTGGGCGATTTCAGGGCCAACTTTGATAAGACAAGGGTGCATGGCCCTATCTTCCGCTCCCTGCGGCCTGTTACGTCGCGTTGGCGTGTATTCCCTACGCTCGATACGCTGCGTAAAAACATAACTAATTACCTTGGTGAAAAGCTGCCCGATACCAGCCGTACCCTTCGCTTCAAGCTCACCGTGCGCGATATGTATAATGGCCATGGCGCAGTTCATGTAGCAGATGATGTAACTACCCTGAATGTAGTGCACACGGCTGGCCCTTTTAAGATAAGTATGCCAAACGGCTACAGCGACTATTGGGTATCGGGTGCTACTGCTACCGTAACATGGGATGTAGCCAATACCACCGCTGCGCCTGTTAACTGTAGCAATGTAAACATATATCTATCGGTAGATGATGGTGTGACCTATCCATATACACTAGCATCAAATACACCTAATGATGGTAGCGAAACGGTGAATGTGCCTGCAGGAATATATGCCGAAGGTTGCCGTATAAAAGTAAAGGGCGCCGGCAATGTATTCTTTGATATCAATGACATGAGGTTCCCCATCTTCCCATGGCCACAGGATGTTAGCAATGTCAATAAGGAAGATGCTATATCTGTATATCCCATACCGGCTAAAGACGTGGTTACGATAACCGGCAAAGGCACTTACAATGCCATTGTGATAAACAGCATAGGCCAGCAATTATGGAGCGGTACTGTTAACCAGCAGGCTAGTATAGCTACCAAAGGCTGGGCAAGTGGTATCTACTACATCCATCTTACAGATGCCGACAAACATAAGCTGGTAAAGAAACTGGTGATACAGTAAAAAATAAAGCCTGCTATCAGCAGGCTTTATTTTTTTACAGTTCTTCTTTCAGGTATCGGCCGGTATGGCTTTCTTTTATCTTGGCTATGGCTTCTGGTGTACCGGCACCTACTACCTGGCCGCCGCCGCCACCGCCTTCGGGCCCCATGTCTATCACATAGTCTGCTACTTTTACTACATCCAGGTTGTGCTCTATCACCAGTACGGTGTTGCCCCTGTCTGCCAACCGATTCAGCACAGCCAGCAGGTGTTTGATGTCTTCAAAGTGCAGCCCCGTGGTCGGTTCATCCAGTATATATATCGTTTGTCCCGTATCGCGTTTCGATAGTTCTGTAGCCAGTTTCACACGTTGTGCCTCACCACCGCTCAGCGTCACAGCGCTTTGTCCCAGTGTTACATAGCCAAGGCCTACATCCTGCAGTGTCTTTATCTTCCTGTGCAGGAACGATACATTCACAAAGAATTCTACTGCTTCATCTACCGTCATATCCAGCACATCAGCTATCGATTTTCCTTTGTAACGTATTTCCAGTGTTTCGCGGTTATACCTGCGGCCATTGCATTTTTCACACGGCACATATACATCCGGCAGAAAGTTCATTTCTATCACGCGCATGCCGCCACCCTGGCATTCTTCACAGCGCCCGCCCTTCACGTTGAAGGAGAAGCGCCCGGCATTGTAGCCGCGTATTTTAGCTTCGGGTATTTGCGCAAACAGTTGCCTTATCTCGTTGAAGAACCCGCAATACGTCGCCGGGTTGCTGCGTGGTGTGCGACCTATCGGGCTTTGGTCTATCTCTATTACTTTGTCTATAGCTTCCAGTCCCTCTACCTTTTTATAAGGCATGGGCACTTGCTTAAAGTTGTGGTAGCAATGCTTGCCCAGTATCGGGTACAGGGTTTCATTTATCAGCGTGCTCTTGCCACTGCCCGATACCCCGCTGATGCAGATGAAAGTGCCCAGTGGCAGTTCTATCGATACATTCTTCAGGTTGTTACCCGTAGCACCTTTCAGCACCAGCTTCTTGCCATTGCCTTTGCGGCGTTCGGCAGGCACTTCTATTTTCAGTTTATGGTTCAGGTAACCGGCAGTGGTAGTATTGTTCTTCAATACCTGTGCCGGGGTGCCCTGGCTCACAATGCGGCCACCATGTATGCCTGCTGCCGGGCCTATATCTATCAGGTGGTCGGCTGCAAGCATAATGTCTTTATCATGCTCTACTACCAGTACTGAGTTGCCGCTATCGCGCAGGCTTTGCAGCGCTGTTATCAGCTTGTGGTTATCGCGCTGGTGCAGGCCTATGCTCGGTTCATCCAGTATGTAAGTAATACCCGTCAGCTGCGAGCCTATCTGTGTAGCCAGGCGGATGCGCTGGCTCTCACCGCCGCTTAGTGTGCGGGTGGCGCGGTTTAGTGTCAGGTAGTGCAGCCCCACATCCAGCAGAAAGTGTAGGCGGTCGCGTATCTCTTTCAGTATGTCTTTGGCTATCACCTGCTGCTTGTTGCTCATGCGGTCTTCTACATGGGCAAACCAGTCTGCCAATCCCTGCAGCGATTTTTCCGATAGCTCCGATATATTGGCATTGTCTATCTTGAACCACAGGCTTTCTTTCTTCAGCCGTGCACCGTTACACTCCGGGCAGGTATTCAGCTGCATATAGCTTTCCGCCCAGTCGCGTATTGCTTCCGATGTGGTTTCGTTAAACCACCGCAGTATCATATTGATGACACCTTCGTAACTGTGTTGTGCTACTTGTTCATGATAGGTTTCATTCTCATCGTTTATATAGGTGCTTACCCCTTCTTCATTTCCATATAGCAGCAGGTTCAGTTGCTTTTGCGGTATGTCTTTTATCGGGGTGTTCAGCGGTATTTTATTCTTTTTAGCAAAGATGGTAGCCTGGTTAAAGGTCCATGCCTCACGTTCGCCACCCAGCGGGGCTATACCGCCTTCGTTGATGCTCTTGTTCTTATCGGGCAGCACCTCATCCATATTCACCTGGTACACACTGCCCAGGCCCTTACACTTGGGGCAGGCACCATAAGGCGAGTTGAACGAAAAGGTATTGGGCGATGGCTCTTCGTAAGAGATGCCCGTATCGGCACACATCAGTTGCTTGCTGTATTGCGACAGGGTATTCTTATCTGCATCCAGCACAAACATCAGGTCCTTGCCCGATTGTAAAGTCTTCTGCACGCTCTGGCTCAGCCTTGCCTGTGCATCGGGCATCACCTGCAGGCGGTCTACCACCAGTTCTATATCGTGTATCTTATACCTGTCCAGTTGCATGCGCTCTTTCAGGTCCAGTATCTCACCATCCACGCGCACTTTCAGGTAGCCCTGCTTGCGCAGCTGTTCAAACAGTTCGCGATAGTGCCCCTTGCGCCCACGCACAATGGGTGCCAGCAGTATGATGCGCTTATTATCATAGTGCTGCTGTATATGGGCTATGATCTCTTCCTCGCTGAATTTCGACATTTTCTTGCCCGTATTGTAAGAATAGGCTTCGGCCACTCTTGCATACAGCAGGCGCAGAAAATCATATACCTCCGTCACCGTACCTACGGTAGAGCGCGGGTTGCGGTTGGTAGTCTTCTGTTCTATGGAGATGACAGGCGAAAGGCCTGTTATCTTATCTACATCGGGGCGGTCCAGGTCACCCATAAACTGGCGGGCATAGGCAGCAAAGCTTTCCATATACCTGCGCTGCCCCTCGGCAAATATGGTATCGAATGCCAGCGACGACTTGCCACTGCCACTGATACCGGTTATTACTACCAGTTTGTTTTTAGGGATTTGAACATCAATGTTCTTCAGATTGTGCACCCGGGCACCCAATACCTCTATATACTCTTTCGTATCCGCAGTTTTTTCTTGCTTAGCCATATACCGGGATGCAATATAAATAATGCCCCCGTTACAGGGCATTACCTGTTTATAAATAAAACTAATATTTACGGTCTATGGCATAGTTTACCAATTGTATCATAGCCTGGCGGGCGGGGGAGTCAGGATATTTATCCAAAAGCTGTAGGGCCTCCTGCTTATATACATTCATTTTCTCCGTAGCATAGGCTATGCCACCATGCTGGTGCACATAGTCTATCACTTCCGCCACCTTTCGTTTATCTGTATTCTGGTTTTTTACTATATATATTATCTTTCTCTTAATGCTTTCGTCGGCTTTCTGCAGGGTATATATTAATGGTAGGGTCATCTTCTTTTCCTTAATGTCGATGCCCGTGGGTTTGCCCACATTGTCCTGCCCATAGTCAAACAGGTCATCTTTTATCTGGAAGGCAATACCTACCTTTTCGCCAAACAGGCGGAAGTGTTCCGATGTTTCAAGGTCGTTGGTAGATGAAAATGCCCCAGCCGAACAGGCTGAAGATAGCAGGGATGCGGTCTTAGAGCGGATGATCTCGAAGTAAATATCTTCTTTTATATCCAGTTTACGGGCTTTCTCCATTTGCAGCAGTTCGCCTTCGCTCATCTCTTTTACGGCCCTCGATGTTATTTTAAGTATTTGATAATCATCGTTTTCTAATGATAGCAGCAAGCCTTTGGCCAATAAATAATCGCCTACCAGCACGGCTATTTTATTTTTCCATAAGGCGTTTATTGAGAAAAAATTTCTACGCATCATGGCATTATCAACCACATCATCATGTACCAAAGTAGCTGTGTGCAAAAGTTCTATAAGGCTGGCGGCCCTGTAAGTGGGTTCTTTTATCTCGCCCGCTATCTTTGCCGACAGGAATACGAACATAGGCCGCATCTGCTTGCCCTTTCGCTTGATTATGAATTTCATAATTCTATCCAGTAAAGGGTTTGAGCCCTTTACACTGTCAGAAAACTTCTTTTCAAACACAGCCAGTTCCGCGCCTATAACTTGTTGTACCAGGTCCATTTTTCAGTTAATTACCGGTAAATATTTCGTTAACCGTTCGTAAAGAAAGCAAAAATCGTATTAGCTGCTGATTGAAAAAAGTACTTTTATGGCATAATAATTGAACAGCGAATTGACAAAAAACGTAGAATCTTTTTATTTTTTGTTCTTTGTTTTTTTAAAAGGTGTGCTATACCTTTGTCATGTTTAAATTAGTTTAACCAAAATTTGTATAAATAAATACTCTGTTTATGGTCAACAAAAAGTACCTATTGCTAGCCAGCTTATGCTCATTAATGGCAACGCAGCCGGTATTTGCACAAGAAGGTGGAGAAATGCAGTCTGCAAAATGGTCAGGTCGTGATATGACATATCGTGGCCAAAGCTATGATGTACTGGATTCTAACTACGTGCCCGGCTTCCGCATGAAACAACATCGTAAATTCTTAAACCATCAATACGCGTTCCCGGCTCGTCCGCGTAACATGTGGGAAATCGGTGTTGGTGCGGGTCTTTACAATGTATCTGGCGATGTTCCATCTCTGATGGCATGGCAGGCTAAAGGTGGTGGCTTAGGCTTCCACGCGCATGTACGCAAAGCTTGGGGTTATGTATTCTCAACTCGTTTGCAATATGTTTATGGTGTAGCTAAAGGCTTGCAATGGCAAGAGTCTAGGAACTACCGTTACGATCCGGCCTGGAACCAATACTACCAGGCGCAGATCATGGGGTTGCCTAATCAGCCTACAGATCCGGTTTTCTACAACTACCGTATGGAAGCACACCAGTTAAACCTGGATCTGATTGCTTCTCTGAACAATGTTAAGTTCCACAAAGCACGTACCGGTGTTTCTGTATATGGATTTGTTGGTTTAGGTGCTCTGGCTTACAACACTCGTGTTGATGCCCTGGGTGCCGGTGGCCAACCTTACAAATTCGATTCAATCACTGGTGGTTATGCTGCTATCCCTCAGATCCACGAAAATCGTAAAGAGATTCGTGAGAAACTGCAGGATAAAATGGACGGTACTTACGAAACCGACGCTGAAAACGAGCGCGATCGTCGTCGTCCTGAAATCTTCAATAACAAAACACTGCAGTTTGCACCAAGCTTCGGTCTGGGTATGCAAATCCGCCTGAGCAAACGCATCAACCTGTCTATCGAAGACCGCATTACTATACCTTGGGATGATGATCTGTTAGATGGTCAACGTTGGGGTACTCAAGTACCGGGTTCTCCTGTACTGACACAACAAAACGATGGTCTGAACTACCTGAACATCGGTCTGAACTTCAACCTGGGTAACAAACGTAAATCTGTTGAGCCGCTGTACTGGCTGAATCCTCTGGATCATGCTTACAACGAGCTGAGCTACCCACGCCACATGGTACTGCCTGATCCAATCCTGCCTGATTCTGACGGCGATGGTATCACAGACCAATTCGACAAATGTCCTGGTACACCTGCAGGTGTAGCTGTTGACAGCCACGGTTGCCCACTGGATACAGATGGTGACGGTGTACCTGATGATCGTGATAAACAACTGATCACTCCTACTGAGTGTCAACCGGTAGATGCTGATGGTGTTGGTAAATGCCCTTGCCCAGAAGGTTGCGGTACTGTTGCTTCTTCTTGCGGTAACATAGGTGCAGGTAACATCACTTTCGATAACAACGCTTCTAAAATACGTCCTGCTGCACAAGCGCAACTGGGTAGCCTGGCTGCTCAAATGCAAGCAAACCCAACTTGTAAAGTTGTGATAATAGGTGCCGGTAACGGTAGCAAAATCCAACAACAACGTTCTTGGGATCGCGTAAATGCAGTTATCGAGTACATGAGCGAAAAACACGGTATCGATCGTAACCGCTTCATATTCCAGTACGGTCAGGCTGGTGATGCAAATGGTGTAATGTACCGTTCTGCAATGCCAGGTGAAGAAGGTCCTGCTAACGTAGCACCTCCATTCCCTAACCTGCGCAGGGATTAATAAGAACTCAGATTCTTAATCATACTACAAACCGCCTCCTACGAGGCGGTTTGTTTTTTAGGTATATACCCAACACAAAAAGGGCTGCATCGTTTATAGATGCAGCCCTTTTATGGCGTATTATAACTTATGGTTACAGCAATGCTTTATGATATTGTATCAGCCCTTCTATAGGGCTCTTTTCTATCTTGCCGGCTTCCAGCTCATATTGTTCGCACAGGGCGTGTATCACGTCTTTAAATTCATAAGCCACGGCACCGGTAAAATACAACGGCAGCTTCCAGCTTTGCCGGTATTTCAGTATGTGGTGATGAAAGAAATCATTCAGGCAATCTTCTATAATGTTCTCTACCATGTAATGCCCCCTGTTTTGCGCCAGCAACTGCACAAAGCTGGCCAGGTAACGGTTGGGGAAAGGCTCGCCATACAGCCGGGTAATGATGGCATACAGGTCGCTGCCGTATAGCTGCTCAAAGGCCATCTGCAGTTCGGTATCAAAGGTTTTATAAGCATAGTATTGCAGCACGCGCTTGCCTAAATAGTTACCACTGCCTTCATCACCTGCTATATATCCCAGCGATGGCTTTTGTTCTGCTATCCTTTTGCCGTTATAATAGCAGCAGTTGCTACCCGTGCCCAATATCGATACAACGCCTTTCTTTTCGCCGCACAAAGCCCTTGCTGCTGCCAGCATATCGCCTTGCACCTCTATGGTTTTTATGCCAAAGTGTTTCTTCAATATGCCTGCCAGTTCTTTTTGTTTCTGCTCATTACCGGCCCCGGCACCATAATACACAATCTTGTCGGCATGATGTTTTTTGGGGTTCCATTGCAATTCGTTCTGCAATAAGGCGGTTATATCATCTGCACGCTGCAGGTGCGGGTTAATACCTGCGGTCTTGAAATGCACAGGTTTTTTGCCCTTGGCTAATAAACACCAGTCTGTTTTGGTTGAACCGCTTTCTGCAAGTAGTATAGATGACATGAGCGCTAATTGTATAGCAAATTTGCAAACTTGCACAACAAAAACCTAATGGGCATTGTTTCACTACTGTTAATGTTTACAGTGTTGATAATGCCATTAATATACTTTATTCTTTAATTGGCAAATGCACCTAACTTTGCGCTGACTGAAGTAGAAAAATGGACGATCGAAAAGCAACCGGATTGAAGGTCTGGACGCCGCTTATATTCTCTCTTGTACTGATTGCCGGCATGACGCTTGGCTTCAACCTGCGCGATACCCTGCGTAATAAACGCGATATTCAAACCATCATCGAACGGAATGACAGGCTGGAACAGATCATAGACCTGGTGAACGAACGCTATGTGGATAGCGTGAATAGTAACGACCTGTACCGTGATGCGGTTAATGGCATCCTCAGCCATTTAGACCCGCATACCATATACATACCTGCCGATGAATTGCAGGGTGTGAACGAAGACCTGGAAGGCAGCTTTTATGGCATAGGCGTAGAGTTTGCCGTGATGCGCGATACTATACTTGTAACATCGGTAATACCCAGTGGCCCTGCAGAAAAAGCAGGCATACATACGGGCGATAAAATAGTAAAAGTAGACGATAGCATTGTAGCCGGTAAAGACCTGCCCAGCGACCACGTAGTGCGGATGCTGAAAGGCAAACAAAACACCAATGTAATAGTAGGGCTGAAGGATATAGAAACAGGTGGCATGAAAACCGTAACCATCAGGCGCGATGCCATACCGGTATACAGTGTGGATGCCAACCTGATGCTGGATGAGGTAACGGGTTATATCAAGATAAGCCGCTTCAGTGCCAATACATACGATGAGTTTGCTAAAGCGGTAAAAAACCTGAAGGCAAGCGGTATGCAGCAATTGATAATAGATGTGCGCCTGAACCCCGGCGGCTACCTGGAGTCTGCCCGCGATATAGTGGACGATCTGTTGCCGGGTGAAAAAATGGTAGTATATACCAAAGGCAGGAATTCCAGCCTGCGTGAATATAAAACACGGGATAAAGACCTGTTTGAAAGAGGCAAGGTAGCTATACTGATAGATGAGCGTTCTGCATCTGCCAGTGAGATACTGGCCGGCGCCGTGCAGGATTGGGACCGTGGTATCATTGTAGGCCGCCGCTCTTATGGCAAAGGCCTGGTGCAGGAGCAGTATGATATGGATGATGGGGCTGCATTGCGCCTTACTATAGCCAAATATTATACACCTTCAGGCCGCTCTATACAACGCCCCTATGCAAAGGGTAGGGACGCCTACGAAGAAGACTTTTCACACCGGTATGAAACCGGGGAGCTGGTAGGTATAGATACCGTGATGCACGATGATACCGTGAAGTTTTATACGGCCAATAAGCGCGTAGTATATGGCGGTGGCGGCATCAAGCCCGATGTGTATGTCCCTTACGATACTGCAAGGCTTACACCCGGCGTTGCCAATCTGCTTTACAGCGAAGATGTGCGCAATGTGGTATGGGATTACTTTATGAAGCACCGCCAGCAATTGCGCCAGTATAAAAACATCAAAGAGTATATAGCAGGTTTCAGGGCCGATGCCCTGGTGGATGACTTTATAGCCAGGCAAGACCCGGGCTTTAGAAAGGCAGTGGTGAAGGTGATGCGCCTGAATAATAACTATGCTTTCTTTTCACAACAGCTGAAAGCGCAGATGGGGAGGGTGCTCTTTAAAGACAATGGCTACTACGCGGTGCAAACGCTGACAGATGATGTGGTGATACGCGCCCGCGAAAGCCTTAAAGACCCGCGCTATTCAACCCTTATAAGAAGGTAAGGCATTCAGCCATTTTATACTGGTAACATTGCAGGCATCAGCGCAATAGGTTTGCGGCCCGTTGCTCAGTACCCAATACGGGCATCGCATGGTGCTGTGGTATTGCAGCAACTGGTGCAGGGTACGTTCACTGATGGGTACATCGGGCGCTTTACATTCTACTAGCATCCATGGGCGATGGTTCCTGTCATATACCACTATATCAAAACGCCTGCTCAGGGTGCCTACCATTATCTGCTTTTCTACCGATATTAATGCCGGGGGATACTGCAGCTTATCCATCATGTATTGCAGCATATACTGGCGCACATGTTCTTCAGGTGTCAGCACCAGCCATTTTTTACGGATAGGGTCAAACACCTGTGTCTTATCATCTACACGCCGTAGTTTCAGTTCTATGCCATCTATATCCAGCTGTATCATGCGTGGCACAAATGTAAAGCAAAAGCTTAACGTAGTGTGAGCAGTCCATGGCAGGATACTTTTATTTTTAACGTAACTTAGTAGTAGATGAAGACGAAAGAAGAGATTGTAAAGAACTGGCTGCCGCGATACACCGGTATGGAGCTGAAAGATTTTGGTGAGTATATTTTACTGTGCAACTTCAGCCATTATGTTACCCTCTTTGCAGAGATGCACGCAGTGACTGTAACAGGCATCGATAAGCCCATGCAGTGCGCTACTGCCGATGGTATTACGATTATTAACTTTGGTATGGGTAGCCCTACGGCTGCTACTATGATGGACTTGTTATCGGCTATTTCACCGAAGGCGGTATTGTTTTTGGGTAAATGCGGCGGGCTAAAAAAGAAAAATAAAGTGGGCGACCTGATACTGCCTATAGCTGCTATTCGCGGCGATGGTACCAGTAACGATTACTTTCCCGTAGAAGTGCCGGCCATGCCTGCTTTCGCATTGCAGAAGGCTATATCAACAACGATACGCGACTACTCGCGCGACTACTGGACAGGTACCGTATACACCACCAACCGTCGCGTGTGGGAGCATGATGATGACTTCAAAGAATACCTGCGCAAGATACGTGCCATGGCCATAGATATGGAAACGGCTACCATCTTCTCCGTAGGCTTTTTCAATAAGATACCTACAGGTGCATTGCTCCTCGTGTCCGACCAGCCGATGATACCCGAAGGTGTAAAGACAGCCACAGGTGATGCTGCCGTTACAAAGAAGTTTGTAGATGTGCATCTGCGCATCGGCATCGATTCACTAAAGCAGCTTATCAACGATGGTCTTACTGTAAAGCATCTTAAGTTTTGATGGATACACCTGTATTATCGGTTGATGGTTTGCAGATAGCCTTTGCAGATTTCACAGCGGTGAAGGATATACACTTTCAATTGCAGCAGGGCAAAACACTGGCTGTAGTAGGCGAAAGCGGTTCAGGTAAATCATTGACGGCACTGGCTGTGATGGGCTTATTGCCCAAACAGGCAACGGTAAGTGGCAGCATACAACTGCATGTAGCAGGCAAGCAACACAATCTCCTTACTGCAACTGTAACGGACTGGCAACAACTGCGTGGTAATCGTTTAGGCATGGTGTTCCAGGAACCCATGAGCTCGCTGAACCCCGTGATGAAAATAGGCAGACAACTGGCTGAGGTTATCCTTACGCATAAGCAGGTAGATAAACACACTGCTAAACAACAGGCTATAGAGTGGTTGCGCAAAGTGCAGCTACCCCATCCTGAAAAGATATACAGCCGCTACCCGCACCAGTTATCGGGCGGACAAAAGCAACGGGTGATGATAGCCATGGCTATGTGCAATCATCCTGCACTGCTAATAGCCGATGAACCCACTACTGCGCTGGATGTAACGGTGCAGAAAGAAGTAATAGCCCTGATGCAGCAATTGCAGCAGGAGCAGGGTACCGCTATGATATTCATCACGCACGACCTGGCACTGGCTGCTGAAATAGCCGAAGAGATACTGGTGCTGGATAAAGGTGAGGTGATGGAATACGGCAGCGCACAAACCATATTGCAATCGCCCA
>JANLJF010000125.1 GCA_029255605.1 Azovibrio restrictus | reverse complement strand
TGTATCCTCCAAACACTTCATCACCCCCATCGCCGCTTAGTGCTACGGTTACATTCTTACGTGTGTAATAGCACAGTATAAACTCGGGAAGAGCAGAGGAGTCTGCAAAAGGCTCATCCAGGTAATCGAGCACATCATTCACATGCTCTAAAAAGTCATCGGTACTTAATGAAAATACCGTGTGGTTTGTTTTATACTTATCGGCTACCAGTTTAGCGTACTTCGTTTCATCGAAGAACGGGTTGTCTTTATAACCTATGGAAAAAGTATTTAGCTTATCGGTATAACGGCTTGCCAGCGCCACCACTACCGATGAATCGATACCACCGCTAAGGAAAGCTCCCAGTGGGACATCGGCTATCATGCGTTCCTGCACAGATACATCCATACGCTTCACCAGTTCCTGCTGAGCACCCTCGTAGCTGTACTTATTGTAGCCTGCAGTATCTATTTTTATTTCGTAATAAGGCTTAGACGTTTCAAAGCCATTCTTGCCATATATCGCATAGTGCCCGGGTAGTAGTTTTGCTACGCCCTTCAGCATGCTTTGTGACTGGGGTATATAATTGAGCTGCAAGTATTGATGCAGTACGGTATAGTTCAATTCGCGCGGAATGTTCCATTCCAGCAGTGCCTTCATTTCAGATGCAAAAGCAAGATGGTCGTCTGTAGCATGATAGAGCAGGGGTTTCTTACCAAAGCGGTCGCGGGCCAGTATCATTTGCCCGGTAATGGTATCATAGAAAGAAAAAGCAAAAAAGCCGTATAGCCATTGTATGCTTTCTACACCGTATTCTATCAACAGGTATAGCAATATTTCGGTATCGGACGTGGTTTTTAAACCACCTATGCGCTCGATTGTTTTAGCAAGGTAGGTGTCTGATAATTGCTTGTAGTTAAATATCTCTCCGTTGAAGACCAGCACATACCTGCCTGTGGCATCGGTCATGGGTTGGGTAGCGCAAGAGGAAGTGTCAATGATAGACAGGCGGCGATGTCCAAGGGCTACAGCCTCGTTAACAAAAACATTTCCGCTGTCGGGGCCGCGTAAAAATAGTTTTTCTGTTGATTGTTCTATTTTTGCGAGATTAGCGGTTGCAGTTGTCTTAAAAGCGTAATAGCCGGTTATACCACACATGTAACGGATAGATGGTTGGACAAAGTTAATTGCCCGGATACGAAAAAATAATCAGATGCAATTTATAACATTACTTGACTATTTGTTGCTACCCTTCTATTTAGTCATTATTTATCTTGTTGCATTTAAGATACGTGATACCCAATACCCTCCAGGCCATAGCTGGAGACCATATTTTATTCCCGGATTAACTGCTAAAATAGTGGGTGCCTTGCTTATTGGCATGGTATATCAATATTACTATGGCGGTGGTGGTGATACGGTCAATTATTTTCACCATGCGCAGATCATAAACAGTTCTTTCGGGGAATCGATAAGTAAGTGGTTTGGATTGATACTGCACATACCCGAATGGTATGATGGCAAATATGCCGAATACATATCGCAGATGTGGTGGTACGATGCGCATACCGAGTATATAGTTTGCTGCATCACTGCTTTGCTGGGTGTGTTTACTTTTACAACATACTTGCCTACAGCAGTAATACTGGGTACCATAGCCTATACAGGTATCTGGGCACTATTCAGAACCTTTGCCACCAAATATCCTTACTATACCAAGCAAATAGCCATTTCAGTGCTCTTCATCCCCAGCACCGTAATGTGGGGATCGGGTATTTTTAAAGATACCATTTGTATGTTCGGGCTGGGCTGGCTTACTTATGGGGCTTTCCGTGCCCTGATAAACCGTGACTTTCGTCCGGCTGTACTTATCATGACGGTAGTAGGCTTTTACCTGGTGGCGAAGATAAAAGTATATATATTGCTGGCCTTTGTGCCCGCTCTGGCTTTATGGATATTGTTTACTTATTCTCATCGCATACGTAGCAGCGGGGGGAGGTTTGTAGTCAAATTGATGGTGTTTGTAGTAGCAGGTGGCGGATTTATGTTCTTTTCGCAAAAGTTTGCTTCATCGTTAGGAAAATACTCGCTGGAGAACGTAGCCAAGACATCTTATGTTACCAGTACCTATATCGCATCGGTATCGGGGGATGAAGGTTCTGCTTATGATCTAGGCACTATGGACCCGTCATTGGCGGGGATGCTGAAGAAATTTCCGGCGGCAGTGGTAGTATCTCTGTTCCGGCCTTTCTTGTGGGAAACAAGGAAGGTGATGCAATTGCTGAATGCCGTTGAAGCCACGTTATTCCTATGGGTCACTATCAAGGTCTTATTAACTCTTGGCTTCAAACGCACATGGCGTACCATTTCCAGCGATCCTACCATACAGTTTTGCCTTATCTTCGCTATTATCTTCGCCTTTGCCGTAGGTATATCTTCGGGCAACTTTGGGGCGCTATCGCGCTACCGCATACCTTGCCTGCCATTTTATGCCATGGCTATGATGCTCATCTATTACAGGCATATGCCCATACAGAAGAATATACTTTCATTGAAATTATAAGCTAAGAAAAGAGGCTGATAAAATTATCTTTTTGAGATTGAACACTGTATTCATTCAGCATTTTGGTGCGTCCTGCCATGCCCATTGATTGCCTCAGCGCAGCATCCTGTACCAGTTTTTTCAGTGCTGCTTTCCATGCTTCTTTTGTGGTGCAGAGGTACCCGTTAATGCCTTCTTCAATAATAGTCTTATTAACCCCCCCAGGACTTGCTACCGCCGGTATGCCTAATGAAAGATACTGAATCAGTTTAAAGCCGCATTTACCTTCGCTCCATGCATCATTGTGCAGTGGCATGATGCCTACATCCATCTTGAGCAAATCTGCTATTTCTGTACTTGCATTCCAAGGCAGGAACTGCCAGTCGCGTAATGGTAGCTCGGGTTTCTTGTCTGCTATCACGAGGAAGGTGAAATCCAGCTCTTGTTGTAGCTCATTAAATACATCTACCACCTCGTAAATAAAGGGTAGAGTAGAGTGGCTGCCTGTCCAGCCAACCACTACTTTATGGTTGTCGTGTTGTTTGACGCCATTGTGCATGCGTACCATATCTACACAAGTGGGTATGCGTACTACATTGGAATTATATTGACCGGCATAATTACAGAGATAATCATTACCGCCGACTACTTTGTACGCCCATTTGCAAATGTGCTTTACCTTCCAGAAAGCTTTGAACCATGAAACCAATTTGTTCTCTGCACTTGTGTTAGGTATCCATATGGCATCGTCAAAGTCGTATATCAGCTTCTTACGCCATAGTTTAGCTATGATCCATTCAAATATGGGTGGCCCAAGCGGAGCAGCTTCGCGGTGTACGAATATATAATCGTATCCATGTATATCTACCAGTGCTGTTTTGAGGCGCTGAAAGTAGCCTTTCACTACACCCCACGCCTTTTGAATAGCGGAACCTTTTTTATAAAGTACCTTCCATGTCTCCTCGCTCATGAAAGGTGCAATGCGATATGGTATGCCTGCCTCCTGCAGATATGGTTCAAATAGTTCTACCCTGAAGCGCTGCGATGGCGCATGCTTTACAGGGTAAGGAACAATGAACAATACTTTTGGCGCAGGCATATCAGGAAGGATTTAGCACGTTTTCAAAACGGGAAATGAAATGTGCAGTGCTGAATTTTTCTCTTACATAGGCTTTGCCGGCAGTTGCATATTGCGTCCGCAATGACGCATCATTGCTGAGAGTCAATATAGCCTGGCTCATAGCATCTACGTCTGCAACGGGGACTAACAAGCCTGTTTCTTTATCTTTTATGATCTCTTCCGGGCCGCCGGAACGGGTAGCTATGAGTGCTGTACCATAATAAGCAGCTTCAAGGCAGGTCATTGATAGTGATTCTGCATTAGAGAAGTTCAGTACAATATCGGCTTGCTTTATTTCCTGCTCTATGTTCTTGCTGAAGGATGCAAATGTTACGGCTGGTTCCAATTGAAGTGATCGGACTTTCTCTTCAAGGAGCTGGCGGAACAGTTTATTCTTTTCCAGCCCCATATCGCCACCAACAAATTTCAATCTTAGCATTGGATTTTGTTCATAAGCCTTGATGAAAGCCTCCAGTGCATAGTCTTGTCCCTTGCCTCTTATATAGTTGGAAAGGTATAGCAGTTGTACGATGCCTGTATCAGGTTGAGGTTTTGATATGGTCTCGCTAAGGTTAGCAGGGTCGTATATGCGTATGGTGTTCTCTTTGTACGGTAGCTGATTCAGTACGGTATCTGATACGGCTATTACGGTATCTGCATATTTCTGTGCTGCAGTCACCCATACCCTACGGAAAGGTGCCGGTATCGTAGAAGGCACAAATCGTACATAGGTTATCAACTTTCCTTTGTAGCCGAGTATCTTAAGCGCTGCACCCAGCAGGTTATAAAAATCATTCGCTTGCACTACATCTATCTGCTCTTTACGTATGATTTTTTTAAGCTTCAGTGTATTAGATAATAAACGGAACGGGTATCGTATCAAGACACCGGCCGACTTTCGTACTTCCAGCATGGGCAGGGTGTAATACTTGATGCCCTTTTCCTGTAGCAGTGGTGCTACTTTACTATCCGTATGAATAACGAAAACAAACCTGTGCTTACCGGATAACAACAATGCCTCATTCAGTGCGCAACGAAAGGCGCCTGTGAAGTCTATTGAGTTTTCTATGATGAGTATATTCATCTATCCGGCAATCATTTAGTTTTCTATCACCTTTTCCCACTGCGATAACATGGCATCGAGCGTGAAACGGCTGGTAAGTTTATAAAAAGCTTCTTCTGATGGCATAGGTGCCCGCATCCAGTAATTTATTTCTGTAGCCCATTGGCGGAAGCGTTCATCATCTATCCTGTCCAGCAGTGGCAATAATGAGCCTACTTCTGTACGTATGCTTTTTTCAGTTGGTTCTTTACTTATATCCTGTACATCCAGTATCTCGCGCGGGCCGGTGCGGCAATCAGTTGTCACTACAGGTATATTGCAGATGAGCGCTTCGGCCAGCACATTCGGAAAACCTTCCCACGACGACGAGAGTGCAAACAGCCTGCTATGCAAATAGTATTTAAAGGCATTGTTCTGAAAGCCCATAAGGTAAACATCTGCATCACTGTATTTTTCTTCTTCCTGCCAATCGCATGCTCTTAGTCCCAGTTCGTTGCACAGTTTTATATATTGATTTTTCAGGTCGCCATCGCCCAGTATTACAAGACGTGCCTCTGTGCCTGCATTGCGTATGCGTTTCAACAGGCGTATCAGCTTATCGTGCTCTTTGGCCATATGCAACCTGCCCGATGTAATGATGACCGGTTTGCTGAATATCTTTTCTTCTTCTTCAGTTAGCGGGATAGCGGCCTTATTTAAAATATCCTCTATCTCATAAAAGTTGTAGATAGTAGTAAGCTTGCTGTTGCTGATGTTAAAGTGTTCCTTCAGCTCGTCCGCCAATGCATTGGTTACGCATATGATCTCATCTGCACGACGGTACAAGCCCGGTATCAATGCCTTGATGCGCACTTTGCCCATCAGGCCTGCTATCTGTTTGTCATGTATTTTAGAACCACGAATGCTTAATACTACTTTTTCTTTGCCTTTAGTCAGTACATTCACATAGTCCGGCCCTTCCAGGAAACTGATAGAAACATCTATATTGTTCTCTTTCTTTATCTGCTTTATCCGTTTCAGACGGTATCTCCATGCATTTATTTTCCCGGCAATGCCTTTATAGCCCGGAGGGTCTACAAATATCACCTTACTGCAGGTCTTGTAAAATTTTTCCCTATCAGTGCCGGAAAGAATGCAAAGGGTAACATCATAACCTTGTTGCTCTAAATAATAGCTCAGTAATGAAATGGAGCGTTCCGCTCCGCCTTTACCCAGCTCGGAACCTATTAATAATATTTTCTTTGTTCGTGTGTTAAGCTTTGTGCTCAAGGTAGTCTGCTATTTCAGTTATAAAACTATCCATGCTGTAGGTGTCTAGATTATGTTTGGCATTTCTGCCCATTTGTTTTGTTTCTTCACGATGATTGTAGGCCCATTCTATTTTATCAGCTATAGCTTTAGCGTCGCGTATTGGTATTACCCAACAACCACTTTCATTGCGGCTCAATAGCTCTGCAGAACCACTATGGTCTGTAATAACTACTGGCACCGAATAGTGTGCAGCTTCTAAAGCAGTGACAGGTGCACCATCAATAAGGCTCGGTATTACAAACAGGTTTAGTGTTTGCATATATGAATCAACATCTGCAACAGGGCCTGCAAAGGTAACTTGTTTCAGGTCTTTGAAGTGGGTATCGATGTATTGTTTTACCGTAATATCGATAGTGCCTGCTATACTTAGCTGCATATGCTTGTTGGCGCTATTTTTCATCAGTTGCTGCCAGGCTTCCAACAGGTAATGCAGCCCTTTTAAAACAACAGTATGCGCAAGGTAACCTACCACAAATGTGTCACCGCTACGCTGCACAACATTTAGTGCCGGCTTGAAGTCGGGCTTCATATGGCCGGGAATGCTGATTACATTAAGGTTGTGTGCGGAGTTGGCATATGATGTGTATACAGGTGGCAAAGAGCATATTACCTGGTCTGTAAGCTGAACCGATTTGTTAAAATAGGCAATGCGTTTTTGGTAGGTGTAAGCATCGTCCTTTGTTATGTTCAGTTTCTTGTTTTCTTCTGTTATCAGTTCACAGATATAATTCTCTTCAGGCGTAGCGGGCAGCAGCACTACTTTTATGCCGAGTTTATGCGCCCTTTTAAAGGTGCGGTATAAATAGGAATTAGTGCTAAAAAGTATGTTTGTGTCTTTCAGTAGCCTGAACTGGCAAAACCAGTCAAATAGCATTTCCTGTAATAGCCTGAATTTGTAGGATGGGAAATGGACGAGCTTATAAAGACGATTGAGAATGAATAGGAAATAGCGTGATAAAGATGAAACCGGTTGGGAAGGGAAGGGCGTTTCAAATTTACCCTTTGAATACACCGTGAAATTGGATAACAAACCACGCTTATGAAGTTCCTGCGACACATAATAGCCAATACGCGCCATGCCTTCCCCGCTATTTGCAGACAAAGATTGGAATGAAACGACTTGTATGCGCTTTTGTTTATCCATCAGCAGTGTTTTTAGAATTAATGTTTCAGCATAGTAGATAAAGACATTTTATCTACATCGTTGTATCTATTTACATGGTCCAGGAAAGCCATCAGTACATGACGCATTGTAATCTTCTCATCATATACCATTGGGTAATCAAACTCTACATAGTGCGTTGATAATACAAAGTCGCCATTGTAACTGCGCACCATTTCAAAATCATCTATTAAAGTATTGAGCCTGGTGCCGGGCTGTAAAGGATAGTGGTATGCAATTTCGGTATGATTGCTAAATCTTAAAACCCTGGCATAGTCGGCATCCTTTCGCATTGTTTTAAAACTCAATTGCCTGGCTATATTTATCAGGCCCTTCAGGTCTTTTTCTTTCTTGTAAAAAGAAATACCGCCACCACAAATGTTGAGCCCTGCAGCTAATACGGCATGGTAGCCTTTTAGTGATAACAGGTTTTGAGGTGGGGTGAATACGCTGATAGGGTACTGGAACAGATGGCTAAGATGTGCCACTTCCTTCTTTATCTCATCTGTTACATCTCTTGTTGTGTAATATTCTGCGCCGCGTACATAGTTGTTACTTCTATCGGCTGGTGGCACAGGGTCTTCATTGCGATGGTATTTTGCATGATACCCTATGTCCAGTTTTCCTTCTTTTATCTTTTCTTTTATAAAGCTGACAAGCTCATTATTGTTTTCTATCGGGTGTGCTGTGTCGTCGGCTTTCCAGGCATTCCAATCTGTCTGCTGTTTATCACGATATATGCGATGTACCCAATGCTCCCAGTTGCCCTTCACTTTCGATATTAAACACAACGTAGGGGCGAATTCATTCCAGATATCCTGGTAGCACTTGGTGAGCTGTTCCGGTCGCGTGAAAAAATTGGTATCGTCATCTCTTATGGCAAATCGCATATTCGTCGTTTTCGGGGTGTTTAATGAGCTTTAGATGCAGCATTTTCATACACGGCACAATAGGCGGCTATGCACTTGTCCATATCAAATTGTTCATAGCATGCCGCAGCATTCTTTTTATGTTCATTATAAAGGGCCTTATCATTCAGGTATTGGTTCATTGCTGCGGTTACCGCGTTTACTTGTACCGTATTGTTTTCAATCGGTGTTATAATGCCGGCCTTTTTACCTTCAACTTGCAGCATGTTCACAATCTCGCCGGCATCAGATGCTATAGATGGTATGCCGCAGCACAAGTATTCTATAATAACAGTAGGTAAACTTTCTGATGGGTAGGTGGTAGGCAGTAACCCCACATCCATGATAGCTATCCATTCCAATGGCTTATCCGACTGGCCGGTAAAATGAATGTTTTCATGAGGTGAGTATATGCTCTTTAATGTTTGCAGGTATTCACTTTCGCCTACTAACAATAGATGCGTATCTGGCCTGTTCAATTGCAGGAAAGCTTTTATAGCTATTTCCCATCCTTTCTCGGCTATACCTCTCGATACCATTCCAAAGATAAAGTCGTTCTCCGGTATCTCCAGTTGCCTTCGCAATGAAGCTGCATCGCCTGTTACCTTACCGTCATAGCCGTTGTATATTTTTGATATTTTCCCTTTGGTATAATTATCAAACTGATGTTTGAAGAATTGTATTTGTTTATCAGAAATACAGATTATATGAGCCAGGTGCTGCAAGTTATAGCTGGCCTTCGCTGTGTATTGCAGTAGTGGTATGGGGATGTTCTGTAGCGTTTTATTGTAGAACTGTAAATAATCGCCGTGTATGGTGGTTACCACCGGTGTATTTTTCCCTTTTGCCACCTGCAGGCATAATCTATCTGCTTTTAACAGGTGGCTGTGTATAACAGTTGGAGAAAATACCCTTACCAGTTTTTTTAATGAACGTTTGATGAATGTATCGCGAACGCTGTAATTAATATTCAACCTGAACAATGCGGAATCAATCATGCCCATCAGTCGTGGCAGTGGAATATCAGCATATGCTATCGGTACCTTCTCCGCAAATTGCTTATACAGCCCTTCATTGAAAAGTTGTTTGTAAAAAGTAAATATGCGGACGTTGTGTCCTTTTTGACGCAAAGCATTGGCCAGGCGCAGCACAAATGTTTCTGCACCACCGGGATGTATTACTTCTGTAACCAAAAGTATATTCATGCGTTGCTGACGGCTTAATTGGTTTGTAAATACCTGCGTTTAAGATAATAAAATAATGTGCGGTATCCCATTGCTCCTGCTTTACCTGTTTTCAGGCAGCTTTTCAGCAATGACCATGCCTGTTGCCAGTTCCTTTTATCTATTGCTTTTGCTGCCCATATACGGTACCGTTCTGCCATCAAGGCTTTGTTTTGATACAAAGAATCTTCAAAGGCTTTCATACCTGTTTCATTACCTTCCGATAACCAATCTGTTTTGGTTTCTTTCAGCTGCCTGTATAGTTCTTTGATGATATCCTGCGCTATCAGTTTTCTGGGCTTATCCAGCACATTGGTAAGCGAGTTGGGATTGATACGGTAACCGTATAAAGCTTTTTTTATAAAATAGATAGGATACCTGGTGTTTACCCGCATGGTCCAGAAATGGTCATCGCCATATATTCCATTGAAGTATTCAGAAAAATTACCGAATTCTGTAAGCAATTCCCTTCTGAACATTAGCCCGGGATACCAGAACGGGTATTCGAGTGCCAACTCTGTGACCAGGAAATCTTTGTTATACGACTTGGTTTCCAGGATACGATCTTCTGTGTCTATGATAGTATAATTACTGCCGCATATTTTAATATCCGGGTTGTTTTGAAACACGGCCACCTGCAATGCAATACGGTCTGGTGTGCTTGTGTCATCGGCATCCAGTTGGGTCAGTAATTCGCCGGTAGCATAGCTGAATGCACGGTTTTTGTTTGCTACATAGCCCACGTTATTATCGTGGCGATATAATTTGATACGGCTATCTGATAAGTATTTTTCTACGATAGTAACTGTTTCATCGGTCGACTTGTCATCGCTGATGATAAGTTCCCAGTCAGTATATGTTTGATGCAGCACAGATTGTATAGCCCTATCTATATAGGGAGCTACATTGTAGGCACACATCACTATACTTACTTTCATAGCGCACTGCATGTCTCAACTTCAGATAATAAGGCAACTGAGCTTTGTGCTGCTATGGCAAACAGGTTGGCTGTATGCTTTGAGCCTTTGAACTTATTGCGCAACAGGTACCACAAAGACTGATAGTTCTTTACAAAGAACGGGGCTGTTTTTATTGCTTCCAGCAGCAGGTACTGCCCATCTGCCAGGTTGCCGTGATCTATTTGTATGCAGGCATACATGCGCAGCTTATCGGCCAGGTATTGTTTGTCATTCAGCATTTTTTCTTCCAATGCTTTCATGCCTTTTTCATCCTTGCTCTTCAGCAGGTCTGTACCTGTTTTTATACGTTGCTCTTTCAGTATTTTGTATATATCGTGCGATAGTATCTTCAACAGTGCGCGTGGCTCTGTCAGGTCTATGCTGCGATGGTCTGAGTTGGGCCTGGCCCATACATAGTACAGGTATTCATCCAGGTAGTAACCGCTATACATATCCAATATCTCCAGTATCAAATACCTGTCATAACTGGTAAGGCGGTCGAAGTACTTGTGGAAACCGGGTATGTGTTCCAGTATCTCACGTTTGAACATGATGGTAGCAGGTGCCCATACCTCATCAGAACTGGCAACTATTAATCCTGAGCCTGTTTTCTTTTGATAATCCGGTGGTGCCAGCGGCGAATAGAAGACAGAGTTGGTAAGGCAAAGCCCCACATTGTGTTCTGAAAATACGGCCAATTGTTTTTCTATCCTTGTCACATCACACCAGTCATCTGCATCCTGTATCATAATGAAGTCGCCTTTGGCATCGAAAAACATGCGGTTGTAGCAATTGATCAATCCCTGGTTTACTTCATTTGTCAGCACGCGTATACGGCTGTCTTTTGCTGCCCATTTTTGAATGATCTCTACAGAGCGGTCTGAAGACCCATTATCGCAAACGATACATTCCCAGTTAGGGTACGTTTGGTTTACAATATGTTCCAGGCACTTGTCAAGATATTCTTCACAATTATAATTCGGTACGACTACAGATACTAATTGGTTCATATGATTACATTTGGGGGCTATGCAGTTGTTTCGTTGGCGTATGTAGTGATAAGCTGGTTGTAGGTAAGTGTGTCGTTGATTTCACCACGCTCCAGTTTGTATATTTTATCGCAATACTTTAATGAAGTATAGCGGTGTGCTATGATAATGATAGTAAGGTCTTCATGGCCCAGTTCCCGTATAGAGTTGGTTATTTCTTCTTCTGTTTTAGAATCCAGTGCGGAAGTGGCTTCATCAAATACCAATACCTGCGCGCCTTTATATATGGCACGCGCTATAGCTATGCGTTGTTTCTGCCCACCCGACAGGTTATTGCCCCGCTCATTCAGCATCGTAAATAAGCCATCGCTCCAGCCATTTACCAATTCACTAAGACTGGCAAGCCTTACTGCTTTTTGCAGGCGCTCCATGTCTATGTTTTCCTTCGTTTCACCTATGGCAATGTTTTCTGCAAATGTGCGGTTCATGATAAATACTTCCTGGCGCACATAGCCCAATATCTTCCACCATTCTGAAATATTCTCTTTGGAAAGAACTGTGTCGTCTATTTTTATCTGGCCCTGCGTAGGGTACAGGAAGCCAAGTATATTGCCTATCAATGTAGATTTTCCCGCACCCGATGTGCCGATAATGCCTATCTTTTCGCCTTTCTTTATTTCAAGGTTGCAGTTCCTGATGACCTGCTTGTCATCACCCGGGTATTGATAAGAAACATCCTCGAACCGGATATGTTGTTTGAAATGTATGGGTGTGCCGGGTTTGGTTTTTTCTGTTTCTTTCAGCAATTCAAAGTCAGGGTCTTTAAAAACGAAGTCAGTTGAGTTCAGGTTGTTCATGGCTATCACAAACCTGTTTACCGATGGTATGCTGCGATAAGCGATGACAGAAAAAAGTGTGATGGTTGTAATGATCTTTTCTGCGTCTTTTAGTACAAATACGCCATACAACAGTATCAGAATAATGCAAAGGAAAATGGTGATCTCTATGATGCGGGTAGGTACAAACATCATAAAGTCCAGCTTGCCTTGCTGCTTGCTGAAATTCTGAGCAAAGCTTTTAAAATTTTGTTTGAAATGATTTTCTGTGCCGGCAACTTTAATGTCGGTATAGCCAAATATCATTTCCTGTGCACCAGCATGCAGTTTGGTGCTGAAAAGGGTCTTTTCATGGCCGGCAGTTTTTATCATATTCTTTACGCGTGCATAGAAGATACCCATGGTAGGTATCATTACTACTATCAGCAACAAAAATAGTTTCCAGTCGTAGAAGCAGATGGTTAAGGCCGTGAGGATGAATATCATTGCCTCATTTATCAATATGATGGTTGATATTGCTGCATTGCTGCATAACGCTGCCTGGTAATAGGTAAGCTTTGCTACCAGTTCGTTGGATGTGTCTTTTTGTATATCCAGTAATGAGCGGCTGTATATACGTTCCAGCACATTCATGGTAGATGACAGGTAGAAGCTGCGAACAAAGTTTACCTGCAGCTTATTGATGTATAGCCCGAATAGGTTTTTCGCTACGATGATGACAAAGAAGATGGCTACAGTATATAACAGTAATGTTTCTTTGCTAAAACCATCAAGAAAAGGAATGGCAGCAACAAGGCTGTTGTGAAAAGTATCCGAAAGCACAAGGCCCACTACGGGAATAACAAAAGAAAGCCCTACCAGATCGCTGATGGAACTGATGAATGTCAGCACTACTATCCACAAAAACTTCTTCTTTTGTGCAGGGGTAAAGTACCGGTATAGTTTTGCCGAGCTGTTAATGGCTTCTGTCCTGAATTTCATATCAGATCTCTCTAAAAAATATCAGTGGCAAAACTATCTATTAATATCTACAGATTAGTTATGCTGTTTGTTATTGATATGTGAATGCAATTATCCCTCTTGCTTCGTGAACAGGCCTGATATGCCGGCTTTCTTCTTGCTCTTTCCCTCATCGTAATACCCATAGCCATATCCGTAGCCATAAGAGTATCCGTAGCCGCTGCCACCGTAGCCATAACCATATTTTTTCAGGAATTCCACACCGTTGAAGATGATTGCCGGATTTTGGATCTTACCATCTTTGTGCAGCACATCAAACATACGCACCTGGTCTTTTACGGTGTACGACTGGCGTACCACAAACAAGTTGATGCCGGCGTATTGAGACAAGATGAGCGCATCAGACACCATACCTATCGGTGCGGTATCTATGATCACTACGTCAAACATTTCCTGCAGTTCCTGTATCAGTTGTGCTGTTTTAGGCAATACCAAAAGCTCGCCGGGGTTAGGTGGTACCGGTCCGCAGTTGGCTATGTACAGGTTTTCGTGTATGCCCGATGCTTTCAGGGCACCTTCCAGGCCATTGATGCCGGCCAGGTAACCGCTGATGCCGCCATCATTAGGCAACCCCAGGTATTGCGATATTTTAGGTTTGCGAAGGTCAAACTCCATGATAACTACGCGCTTTTTAGCCAGCGTCATAGTAATGCCCAGGTTGATGGAGATAAAGGACTTGCCCTCACCGCTTGAGCTGGAAGTAATCATCAGCACGCGGTTATTTTGTGCGGCTGCCATAAACTCCAGGTTGGCACGTATCAGCCTGAATTGTTCTGCCACACCGGTGCGGATGTGCGGGCCCACTACAATAGTATTCTCACGGTTGGTAGCCGCTTCTACACGGCTGATGGTACCTACCATCGGTATATTGGTAAGCGATTCAATATCATGATCATTGATAACCTTGTTATTCAGCATTTCGCGGGCTATCAATATACTGCCCGGTATCAGCATACCTATCATGAACATCATCGCATAGATGTTCTTTGGAACGGGGCTTATGGGTATGCCTGATGTATAGGGTACTACTACCACTTTCGATTTGTTGGTAGCCGCATATACGTTTATCTCATTTTCCACGCCTTTCTGGTACAGGAACAGGTAAATGCTCTGCAATACATCATATCCCCTGTTAGCATCGCGCATATCTCGCTCTACAGTAGGTGTATTGCGTATACGGTCTTCATTCTCACGTACATTGTTATATGCATTGGCCAAGGTGATGCTTACTGTGCGATCAGCCCTTTCTGCTGCATCCGATATACGGCGGCGTATTTCATCCAGCTCAGTTTCCAGCTCTTTCAATACAGGATTTTCAGGGCCTGTATTGCGTGCCAGTTGCTCTTTACGTTGCAGGGTAGTGTTGTGCTCTACTATCAGTTGCCCCAATATCGGGTCGTCTATACCACCCGCGGTTATTACTTTATTGCTACCGCTTTGTGCAATGCCTTTAATAGCATTCAACACTTGTTTCTTTATCTGTAATTGTTCTATGGTTGTTTCGGCAGCGGTTTTTTCGTTCAGGAAGGCACCGGTTTGTGCTTTCAGGTCTACCACATCGTTATCCTGCTTGATGCTAACGGTAAGGCTGTCCATACCGCGCAGGTCTTCCATGATAGAGGCTTTCTTTTCATTGATAAAACCACGTGTTTTTTCAGCGGTCATATTAATATTCTCAAGCTCGCGCTTTTGATAGTAATATATAAGCACCTTCATAAAGTCGATACCGCGTTGAGGCAGGTTATCCCAATATTGCAGGTCCAGCAGGCTGGTACGGCCATCGTTCAGGTCTACATCAAACGATGCGGCAGCAACACCTACTGCTTCCTCCATGCGTGTTATCTTAACAATGAATTCGGTTGTTTTAAGGTAACCTGCATTTACACGCGGGCCATTAGTATATAGTATTTTATACCTGCCGTAGTTTTTTCTTACCCATGTATCGTATAACACGCGTTCTGTAATATTATCAGGACCAGTTACTTCAAACTGTCCATGGGTCAGCTGTTTTACCTGTAGTTGCACCGGTACACCCGAAAAACCGGTGGTATCAAATATGATTTTGATAGGGCTTTCATCATATATCTCAGTTTCCTTGATGCGGCCCATCGCCCAATAGCGCACATTCATATCCAGCGAATCCACCACTTTGGCTACCAGGTCCTGCGACTGCAGGATGACTTTTTCATTGAAGAGATTGACTTTCGATTTATCATTTTGAGGGTCCAGCTGGCTCATTACATTTTTGGCCACATTTTCCTGGTTCTCGTCTATCAGTATCGAACTGTTTATTTCGTAGATAGGTGTAGTATATCGTAAATAAAGAAACCCTGCAGTAAGTGTAATAGATATTAAAAGAACAAACCAATACCAGTTGCTGAGCAACGTGCCCAGCAAGCGCTTAAAATCGAAAGACGAATTTAACTGCTTTATGATCCTGTCAGAAAACTGTTGTTGGTTTGGTTCCATCTTAGGCTTTCACTAGGTTACTTAGATATTTGTACGACACCATATATTGCCAGTGCTGTTGACAGCAGCGTAGTAAATATGGGCAGGTACACGCGCATAAAGTCGTTGCTTTCCTGGCGGCGTATCCTTGCCGGTTCTACATATATAAGGTCGTTTTGTTTTAAATAGAAATACGGACTGTTAAAGACATTCTTACTATTCAGGTTCAGCCGGGCAAATTCGCGTTTGCCTTCCGTTTCGCGCACTATCAGCACATTATCTTTGCGGCCGGTAATAGGCATATCGCCCGCAGCTGCAATGGCATCTACAATGCTCATCTTCTGGTTGGGAGATATTACGGTGCCCGGCCTGTTTACTTCGCCCAGCACGGTGATGCGGTAATTAATGATATTAGCCTCTACCACAGGGCTTTTTACGTATGCCGTAAGTTTATCAGATAATAATTCTTTTAACTGGCGCAGTGTGAGACCCGAAACCTTCAGCTTGCCCACTACCGGGTAGTCTATAAATCCATTGGCATCCACCAGGTAGCCCATGTTGGATGCACTGTTGCCACCACCAGCCCCGCCTGAAGACGCAATGCTGAATGCCGTACCACCTTCGTTAAAGATAGCGGCAGGATTACCCCCGCTTTTATCCAGTATGCTGCTGATGGTAGATACTTTCACAGCAATGATATCTTCCGGCAATATCGTTGCTTCTTTGCGTCGTTCTATGTTTTCCACCTGCACTGCAGGGTTTTGCGCGCTGTTATCTGCAAAATAAATAGTCTTCTGCGGGGCAGAGCATGCACCGGCCATCAGCAGACTGCCTATGGATAACGAGTATATGAACTTGCGCATAAGTATATGAATTTGCATGGGTTTGCATTCAAATCGTTGTGTACTGCAAAAAAGGGCATTATGAGATCCCTGATCTCCTCTCCGGTGCCTCTATATGTGAGAAAAGCAAGCTTCACAGTATGTTGATAAAGTTTTTGCCTTTTAAATGGCTATAGGCAATACTTTTCTTGTTTTTTATAATATATGTACAGTGCAAAATACTCTGTAACTATCATATTATAAACAATTGTGGATAACTTATGCACAATTAATTAACAGTTAATCAACATGCTATACAGTAGCAATGAACAAAGATAAGCATGCTACAGCCACCAGCCTGTTATTTGCCTGTTAACATATGTTGACTAAATAATATTAATGTGTAAGCAATTGTAAAGCACTAAGGTGCCAGGCGGTTTTTCTGCCAATTGCCATCGGCATCCAGCGTAAAGAAGATACGGTCGTGCATGCGGCTCGTACGGCCTTGCCAAAATTCTATCTGGCTGGGAATGACACGGTAACCACCCCAATGGAGCGGGCGGGGTATATCACTGCCAAATTCCTGCTGGTATTTACTGTAGTTTTCATCCAGTATAGACCTATCGGGTATAGATTGGCTTTGTGGGGAGGCCCAGGCACCCAGACGGCTGCCTTCGGGACGGGAAGAGAAATAGGCATCGCTTTCTTCAGCGCTCACTTTTTCGGCTACGCCTTCTATACATACCTGCCTTTCCAGCTCTTTCCAGAAGAAAACAAGCGAAACATTGGGATTTTCAGATATATCCTGCCCTTTTACACTATTATAATTGGTGAAGAAGACAAAACCTTTTTCATCCAGGCCCTTCAGCAGCACGATGCGTGCATGCGGTATGCCCATTGCATTTACCGTTGCCAGGGCCATCGCATTTACTTCATCAGCATGCGATATCTGTGCTTCGGCAAACCACTTATGGAAAAAAGCAAAAGGATCATCGCCTACCGTCTTTTCATCAAGAGCGGCCAGCTGATAATCCTTTCGTATATCTGCAATATTTTGAGGCGAAACTGCCAAGGGACAATTATTTTTTATCGCCACCCAGGTATTTAGCCATTACATATATCAGCTCTATCACCATCAGGAAAATGAAAACGTAGCTGATGATCCAACCGATGTTATATTGAACTGAATCGTAGAAAGCGTTAAGTATTAGAGATTTCATGTACTGTACCAGATTTGCGCTGCAAGATACAAAACCGCAGCGTAAATGCCATAGTTTATGCAATTAGCTTTTTTGTGAGTACTTTTCGGGCCTGTTAAAGGTTTGAATGCGCATGTTGCTTCGCCACATACCGTTTTTGAAAGCTGTGTTCATGTATGCTGTTACGGCTTTTGGTGGCCCGTTGGGCCATATAGGTATGATGTCTAAAACCTTCGTTCATAAAAGAAAAGATGTAACGGAAGAAGAATTGGTGGAGTATAACGCTTTCTGCCAGATGCTGCCCGGCCCGTCATCTACCCAAACCGTAGCCTTGATAGCCATGAAACGGGGGGGCATACCGTTGGCCATACTTACCATACTGTTGTGGACGCTTCCGGCTGTATTTGTGATGGGAGCATTTTCATTTCTTATATATTATTTTGATATTAAAGATATACAGACCAATCTGTTTACCTATGTGCTGCCCATGTCTGTAGGCTTTGTGGTGTATGCCGCCCTGCGCATGATGAAAACCAGCGTGAGGCACGTAGCCACCTGGGCTATCATGACGGGTAGTTTACTGGTAACGGTACTGGTACCTACGCCTTGGGTATTCCCTGCATTGCTGCTGATATCAGGTATTATCAGCAATTTCAGTAACAAGCGCATCCCTGAAACACATAAGCAGCCAAAGCCTATCCATTGGGTCAACCTTTGGATATTCGTAGCCATATTCCTATTGGCAGGTATCTTGTCTGAGATAGCACGCTACAACCAATGGGAGCATCGGCGCATTTTTCACGTGTTCGAAAACTTTTACCGTTTCGGTTCCTTTGTATTCGGTGGTGGACAGGCCCTTTTACCTATGATGCTATTCCAGTTTGTGAACCGGCCCATAGCAATGGGGAACCCGCCATTAATCACCAGCACGCAATTGCTTACCGGCTATGGTATGGTGCAGGCTGTGCCCGGCCCTGTGTTTTCCATCTGTTCTTATGTAGGTGGTATGGTTATGAGCACTTACGGGCCGGTATGGCAAGTAATTGGTTGCCTCACAGCATCACTCGCCGTGTTCCTTCCCAGTACGTTTCTGTTATTCTTCCTATTCCCTGTGTATCAGAATTTGAAACAATACGTGGTGATATATCGTGCACTGGAAGGTATCAATGCAGCTATTGTAGGCATCATATGGGCATCCGGTATTGTATTGTTCCAGTCTATGCCTTTTGAATGGATGCACGTGGTAGTGGTGGTCATTACTTTCAGCCTTCTCTATTTTACAAAAATCCCGGCACCGTTTATAGTGCTGGGATGGTTGCTACTTGGCTGGACGATGAATTAACCTGCGGGTTATTCTTCTTTCAGCAATTCTTTTATATCACCTATCAATTGGTTAACAGAACCGATATTCGTTCCTTCATATTGGCCGCGGATGCGACCACCCTTATCTACCAATACAAAACGGTCGGTATGTATAAAGTCGCTGGCAATATCAACAGTGACAGTATCGTCTGCCGCGGTTACTAAATAGCTGTAGCGCGCCATATCATACAGTTCTTTTTTATCGCCGGTTAAAAAGAGCCATTGCTTAGGGTCTGCATCAAAACGCAGGCTATAT
>JANLJF010000124.1 GCA_029255605.1 Azovibrio restrictus | reverse complement strand
AGGCTTCCGCATGCAGCATCTCAGCAACGCGCTGATAGCAGACAAAGAAAGTTTCAGCAAAGCCACAGTTGGTGGTAATGCCAAACCTGCCGATAGCAGTATTGTTGCCACCAGCCGTAATACTTTTATCATGCCGTTGTCAAACACAGCACAACAAACGGTAGACCTGCGCTGGTACATTGGCCCTAACCACTACACTACACTGCGTTCTTACAAAATAGACCTGGATGATATGGTGCCATTGGGTTATGGTATCATGGCATTTGTAAAGTATGTGAACAAGTGGCTCATCATCCCGATATTCAATGTACTGAATGGCTTTATCGGTAACTATGGCATCATCATCATCCTGATGACGCTTATTATCCGCCTGCTGCTATCATTCTTTACTTATAAAAGTTACCTGTCGAGCGCTAAAATGCGTGTGCTGAAACCGGAACTGGATGAGCTGCGTGCCCAGTATGGCGCCGACCAGCAAAAATTCAGCATGGAACAGATGAAGCTGTACCGCACTGCCGGTGTCAACCCATTGGGTGGGTGCCTGCCTACATTGCTGCAATTGCCCATACTGGTGGCCATGTACTACTTCTTCCCCGCATCTATTGAGCTGAGGCAGGAAAAATTCCTGTGGGCAAACGACCTTTCTACCTACGATAGCATCGTTAGCTGGAGTGGCAATATACCACTTGTCAGTTCTGTGCTGGGCAATCATATCAGCCTTTTCACCATCCTGATGACGGCCTCGAGCTTGTTCCTTGCATTGTATAATAAGAACATGACACCGCAAGACCCGAACAACCCGATGATGAAATGGATGCCTTACATCTTCCCGTTCCTGCTGTTCGGTGTGTTCAACAAAATGGCTGCTGCCCTTACATTCTATTACTTCGCTTCAAACATGATAAGCATTCTGCAACAGTTTATCATCCAGAAGTATATCATCAACGAGAAGGCTATTCATGCGCAAATACAGGAAAATAAAAATAAACCAGCCGCACCATCTAAGTGGGCACAAAAGCTGGAAGAAATACAAAAAACACAGGCCGAGCGCATGAAGCAAACGCCAAGAAAAAAGTAATCTCCATCAATATTTCCCGATTATATAACCATACTCAATCTGAGTATGGTTATTTTTATATGCTTAGGTTGAATATTTTACATATTTTAGTGGACTTTATTATTATAAATTGATAAACTCTCCTGTTTGCTTGCAAGCAGGTCTGTATACGATGCTTTCGTTTCAATAGGGGTAAAAATGTTCTGTGTGCCTCGCGTAGCGGAACGGAAATGAAAAACAAAGCCTTACATTCCTGTAAGGCTTCTTAGTTTACAATAGCTCAAAAGGGGTGGGGCTGGAAATTATTGTTTTATCACTTGCGCAGTGTATACTCTTTTGTCACCTGCATATATTTCCACACCATAATAGCCGGTACTCAAGGTTGAGAAATCAATGGCCGTAGTGATGTGTATGCTATGGGGCAGGTTGCGTTGGCTGCGTATCACGCGGCCGGCGGTGTCGGTGATGTTTACAGATAGCTGCGCCGGCTGCTGCTGTTGTATATTCACATGCAGCTTGTCGGCCACGGGGTTAGGGTACAGGTGGGTGATGAGTGTAGTGCTTTTTATTGCTGCACTGCGCATAGCGTTTTCCGTGATGATATAGGTGGCACGTGATGGATCGCCATACACTGCCTTCCCTATTGTCCAGTTTATAGATACATGGTCAGGGGTAGTATCCATGATGATAGGGCTCTTGCTTTCAGTTTCAACGGATGGTATGGTATATAATTCGGGTAGTAACATGATGTATCGTCTTCTTGTTCTTTGCGATACAAAAGTACCCTAACAGCAAGGCGAAGCTACGGGCATTGATACGGAAACTACCCGTGTAGGATACCTGAAATAATTGCGTAGAACTACGCATAAGAATGTGAAATGCCTGTTGTATGGCTACTTCTTCACCCGCGTATCTAAAGAGAAGGGCTGCATGCTTTTTATGCTCAACAGCCGCATATCGGCATGCAAGGGGTTTATCAGCACATTATATTCTTCCGGCACTATTACCGACGGCACCTGCAGGGCCAGTGTGCTGCGTTTCTGCAGCCAGGCGGTACCGTAGTCTTTTGTGCCTGTCTTGGCAGGTATGCTGTTCCAGCCTTTAGGGTATTGTGCTTCCGTTAATACAGGCACTTCTTTCAGCTTTATATCAAAGCACACCATCTGCAGATTGGCCGGCATTTGCTGCAGCGGCACATTGGCCGAATATTCCAGTATAGCCAACGCCCTGTTGGCAGATGTGTATATGCATGGTGTGCCCTCATGGTTCCAGCGGCCGCCAAACAGGCGTGCGCCTTCGCCGCTCATATCTTTTGCAAAGTTGGTAGGTACTATCCTATATACCAGCATAGGTTGGCATTATGAATACACACCGTAGGCAATACGGCCAATGAGGTTTCTCACTTCTTCCATACCATATACGGTATCCATAATGCTGATGGGTGTTTTACCATTCAGCGCATGCAGCGGGGTGGCTATCCATGCATTGAATTTTCCCTTGTCTTCAAATACATCATACCCGAAGGCATATATATCGGCCAGCATCAGTATGCGCTCACTAACCGTGGCGCTAAAGCGGGCATCGCCCTTTTTATTATGCAGCGTGGCTTTAGTAACAGTCAGTATACGCGACAGGGTTTCATAATCCAGGCCCGTTTGCTTCTTTATCTCTTCAAACTGCAGCTTGGATATTCCTGCTTTTATATAGTCCATCTTCTCAAAAGCATTCCACTCATCTACATGCCTGATGATATCTTTAGGCAAAGGAATGACTTTCCCTGCCTTTTTTGCCGGGGCTTTCTTTTTAGTATCCTGTTTGCCTGTTGCCTGCAATTTGTAAAATTTTATACTAAGTTAGGTAAAATTTATTCCTGTGCTGATAAAAGAAAAGCGGTCACACAGACCGCTTTAAAGTATATATTAATCAACAACTTAACCTAGACATCTATCCTTGCATACTTCGCATGGCTTTCAATGAACTCCCTGCGTGGGGCTACTTCGTCGCCCATCAGCATAGCAAAAACAGTATCGGCCTCGGCAGCGCTTTCTATCGTCACCTGTTTCAGTATGCGGGTATCCGGGTTCATGGTGGTTTCCCACAGCTGGTCTGCGTTCATCTCACCAAGACCTTTATATCGCTGAATGTTCACGCTGTCTTCTTTACCATTGGCCATCCGGTCAACCGCTTTTTTACGATCCTCTTCATTCCAGGCATATTCCTGGTCTTTACCTTTCTTCACCAGGTATAGAGGTGGCTGTGCCAGGTACACATATCCCTGCTCTACCAGCTCTTTCATATAGCGGAAGAAGAAGGTAAGTATCAGCGTAGCAATGTGCGAGCCATCCACATCGGCATCGGTCATCACTATTATTTTATGATAGCGAAGCTTGGTAATGTTCAGTGCTTTGGGGTCTTCCGGCGTACCGATGCTTACACCCAATGCGGTAAACATGTTCTTGATCTCTTCGTTCTCGTATATCTTATGCTCCTGTGCTTTTTCTACGTTCAATATTTTACCACGTAGCGGCAATATAGCCTGGAAACTGCGGTCGCGGCCTTGCTTGGCCGTACCACCGGCCGAGTCACCCTCCACCAGGTATAGCTCACAACGCTCCGGGTCGCGATCGCTGCAGTCGGCCAGCTTGCCCGGCATACCACCACCTGTCAGCACGCTTTTACGCTGTACCAGTTCGCGCGCTTTACGTGCAGCCGCACGTGCCTGCGCTGCTATGATTACTTTATCAATAATGAGCTTGGCTTCCTTCGGATGTTCTTCCAGGTACGATTCCAGTACGCGGCTTACACATACATCCACCACACCCATTACTTCGTTATTACCCAGCTTGGTTTTGGTCTGTCCTTCAAACTGCGGCTCCGGTACTTTTACCGATATAATGGCGCTCAAACCTTCGCGGAAGTCATCACCCGTTATCTCCACCTTCGCTTTTTCAAAAAGCTTGTTCTTATCGCCATAGGCTTTGAACACGCGTGTGATAGCACGGCGGAAGCCCGCTACGTGCGTACCACCTTCTATGGTATTGATGTTATTTACGTAAGAGAAGATATGCTCGTTGTAAGAAGTATTATAACTCAGCGCTACATCTACGGCCACATTGCTTTCTGTATCGTGGCCTTCCATATAGATAGGCTCCGGTAACAGTGGCGTTCTGCCACCTTTGTTATCCAGCATGACTACAAACTCCATGATACCACCCTCGCTATAGAAGGTTTCGCTCAACGGGCCATCGCCGTTCTCTGCCTGCTCACGCTCATCTATTAATACAATGCGGATACCCTTATTCAGGTAAGACAGTTCGCGCAGGCGGCCTGCCAGTATCTCGCGGTTGTAGACGGTGTCTTTAAAAATGGTATCGTCGGGCTGGAAGTGCTGCATGGTACCACGCTTATCGCTGGTGCCTATTTCGCGTACGGCATACTGCGGTATACCCATTGAATATTCCTGCTCAAATATTTTGCCCTCGCGGAAAACGGTGGTATGCATATGGCTGCTGAGTGCGTTCACGCAACTCACACCCACACCGTGCAAACCGCCCGATACTTTGTAAGAATCTTTATCGAATTTACCACCTGCGTGCAGTACGGTCATTACAACCTCCAGCGCACTGCGGCCCTCTTTCGGGTGAATGCCTGTAGGGATACCACGGCCATCATCTTCTACCCTTATCGAGTTATTGGTATGTATGGTAACGGTGATGTTTTTACAATGGCCGGCCAGTGCTTCGTCTATCGAGTTGTCCACCACTTCATATACCAGGTGGTGCAGGCCTTTTACACCTATGTCACCAATATACATCGCGGGGCGCTTGCGCACGGCTTCCAATCCTTCCAATACCTGGATGCTGCCGGCATCATAACCGGTGGCCGCAGGTGTTTGTAAAACCTCGTTTTCTGTACTCATATTTCGTTTTAGAGAACCTCTTTTTGCAGGGCAGAAATTGTTGTGTTTTGTTGCAAAAACGCAAAATAAAATTTATTAATATCTCTGCCGTTTATATCCTACAAAAATACTGAAAAAAGGCCTTATATACAAAGAAAATCAGGTGTTTTAACAAGGCTGTGAAATGTGCGTGGATAAAGCAGTTTTAGTAATAGAAAATGCCTGTTGCCAGGAGCACCATCCCACTTAAAAATGATGTAACATACTATTGCTATAGTTCCAATCCATATCTTTATTGGAACAAACAAACAAACAAGTAATGAGTGGTGAATTGCCATTTTTCAATTGGTCTTTAAAAAAGGCCACAGATTCCCAATCGGAGAGTTTTATAAAAGCGCGCATCCGCTTAATATTTACGATACTTATATTTTCCCTGCTGAAGTCATTGGTCGGTTTGGCTACAGCAATTGCCAATGAGCAGTGGCTACAGGTAAAACGCGCAGCCATTGCGCTGGTGTTATATACGGTGCTTATCAAAATATTGTTGTACAAACCTGCCAAACTGAGGCCGCTGGCGCATATCATGATACTGGCGGGTATACTGATGGTATTTAGCAGCATCATCTTCTTCTCGCACGATATCAACCTTGTTATTTTGCAGTTTGTATTCATGATAGTGCTAAGCGGCTTTTATACGCTGGGTGGTAAATGGGGCTTTATTTATGCATTCATCAGTGTTCTGCCGGTTGTTATCGTCGTGCTTTTAGGCGATGATGTCCATATTTTCAGCCATGGCAGCGGGCAAAAACTGGCATCGCCCGGCTATGAGATATTGGCCATTCTCAATTTCATTTCCATAGTAGTAGCGCATTATTTATTCTACAAAGCTTTTTCTGTCAACATACAGGAGAAGGAAAAACTAAACCTGCAGTTGCAGCAATCGGCCACGGAGGCCAATAAGCTGGCGGAATCAAGGGCGAATTTTCTCTCTACCATGTCGCACGAGCTGCGTACACCGCTCAATTCTGTATTGGGTATTACAGAATTATTAATGCGCGATAACCCTGAGAAACGCCAGCAGGAAAACCTGAAAATATTGCAGCTATCTACGGCAGACCTGCTTTCGCTTATCAACAATGTGCTGGATTTTAATAAAACGGAGTCGGATAAAGTAGTGTTGGAGGCGGTACCGTTTCAACTGGCAGAGCTGATAGAAAATAAATGCACGGTACTGCAGATAAAAGCACAGGACAAGCAGCTGCGCTTTATACTGGATATAGATGAAAGGCTGCGCGATACGGTAGTGGCAAGCGACCCCACGCGCCTCTCGCAAATCATATACAACCTGGTGAGCAATGCGGTGAAGTTTACAGAGCAGGGTAGTATAACCGTAAAGCTGGCGCTAAAAGAGAAAACCGAAAAAAATGTACAGGTACTGTTTTCGGTAACGGATACCGGTATAGGCATACATCCCGACAGGCAAGAAAGCGTTTTTGAAATGTTTACGCAGGCTGAATCGCATATCACACGCAAATATGGTGGTACCGGCCTTGGACTGGCTATCGTAAAGCAACTGCTATCGCTTTTCGATAGCAGCATAGAGCTAAACAGCACACCCGGCAAGGGCACCAGTTTTTCATTTCTTATAAACTTTGCTACAGCACCTTCGCTTGCCAAACCTGCTACAGCAGCGCCACAGGAAAGGGCAGACCTAAGCCACCTGAGGATACTCGTGGCCGAAGACAATGATGTAAACAGGCTGCTGATAAAAAAGCAAATGGATATGTTGCAGTTGCAACCGGCTATAGTAGAAAACGGCGCGCTGGCTTTTGATGCGCTGATGGCCCATGATTATGATGCCATTTTTATGGACCTGCACATGCCCGTATCAGACGGTTACCAAACTACCAAACAGATACGTGCCCTGGCCGATGCAGCCAAGGCCGGTGTACATATAGTAGCCTTTACGGCATCTGTTACCGAACAGGAAAAGATATTTGAGAATGGCTTTGACGATTTCCTGTATAAGCCGGTCAATATGAATGACCTGTACGATAAGCTGGAAAAAATAGCACAACGCCATAACACAATGGTATAATATAAGAAAAGCCGCTACTACAGCGGCTTTTCTTACTATAAGTTATTGCATTTTATTTAAGCGTTTCTTCTATCAGGTAATGGTTCCTGTCGGCAGCATTGCGTGAAATCAGCTCACCGAGAAAACCTGCCAGGAAGAATTGTGTGCCTATCACCATGGCAGTCATAGCCAGGTAGAAACTCACCTTACTGGTAAGGCCAAAGTCTACACCGCCCATAATGCGGCCTATCAGCAGGTATATAGTAGCAACGAAACCAAACAGGAAGGTAAGGGTGCCCAATAGCCCGAAAAAGTGCATGGGTTTTTTGCCAAAACGGCTGATGAATTGTATCGACAACAAATCGAGAAAACCATTGATAAAACGCTCCCAGCCAAATTTTGACACACCATATTTACGTGCGCGGTGCACTACTACCTTTTCACCTATTTTGCGGAAACCGGCAGCCTTTGCCAGCACGGGTATGAAGCGGTGCATTTCGCCATATACCTCTATGCTTTTTACCACTTTTCGGTTATATGATTTCAGGCCGCAGTTCATATCGTGCAGTTTGATGCCCGATATCCAGCGATTAACACCATTGTATAACTTGGAAGGCAGGTTTTTTGTCAGTGCATTATCGTGGCGCACTTTCTTCCAGCCACTCACCAGGTCGAAACCCTCTACCGCTATCATGCGGTACAGTTCCGGTATTTCATCGGGGCTGTCCTGCAGGTCGGCATCCATGGTGATGACCACATTACCTTTGGCTGCCTTGAAACCTTCATTCAGCGCGGCGCTTTTACCATAGTTGCGCTGAAATTTGATGCCCCTTACAGTGGTATATTCTTCCGAAAGTTGTTTTACTACATTCCAGCTACTATCGGTACTTCCGTCATCTACCATTATTACCTCGTGCGCATAGCCATGTTCGGCACACACACGTTCTATCCAGTCCACCAGTTCCGGCAGCGATTCTTCTTCGTTGTATAACGGTACGACTATGGATATATCTACGGGCATATATGCTATTGTGTTGTGACAGAGCTGTTTCTGCTAATGACAAGGGCAAAAATAAATCCTAAAAAGCTATATTGGATAACCTGTTTCATCAGTAACAGGAACAATCCTCCAATATTTAACGTTTCTTTCTTTTCCAGCGCCAAATCCTTTTTCAGCTCTTCTATTTTAGCTGCGGCATTGGGCGTATTCTTCAATCCATCGGCACGACCTGCATAAATGCGGTCTATCATAGTGGTATCTATAACGCGCATATACAGCTGGTCGAAAACGAAATTGACGCTGACAATAATAAGTATAGCAATAAAAGCAGCTTGGAAAGCCTCTTTAATACTGATGATGCCACCAAATGCTTTTTTCTGCAACTGAATGGTGTATATCAGTAACCCCATACCCAACAAGAACGATACGCTGACAATAGCCATACTCGCGGCCCAGTTTTCCAGGAACCATTTGTACTGGATAGTGCTGAATATGACTTTGATAACAGCGATGAGGATACCCATTTTTATAGGTATCGCAAATTTGTTCCGTTTCACTTCAATAGATGTTTCCAATCTTCTGCCTTATTTATAAATGATCGTGTACCTGCGGGCGCGGGTTTTTCTTAGCTATGGCAGCTGCTATCAGTGAGAAGATAGTGCCGAAGAACACCAGGCCGAAGATGATACCCATAGCCATAAACAGGCCCAGGTATTTTTCGGTCATATCCATGCTTTGCTGTATTTGTTCTTCGCTCAGGCCACGGCTTTCCATGCTTTCTATAGCTATTTCTATAGACTTTTCGCGCATCTCGGGAAATATGGCCAATGATATAAAGCTCCACACTAACACAATAGCGGTGATGATCAATGTAGCCTTAAAGCCGCTGGCAAATGCATTGCCAAATGTAATATCCGCCTCATTGGCTTTAGAGTAGGCCTGTGCATTTAATATAATACCTGCCAGGAAAGGTATATAGCTGAGCCACTGTGCCCATTGTTCAAATGAAAGGCCTACTACATACAATATCAATCCTAAAACTACCATGGCAAGGCCGGTAAGCCCACCATACATCAGGTGTGTTTGTGTTTTTTTCATAGCTCTATTTGTTTAGATGAATGTGACGATTGTTGATAATGCCTATCACTTTTCCATTCAGCTCTTTGCCTATAAAAGGATTATTGCGTGCCGCTGACTGCATATCTTCCAGCTCCCATTTACCTGCGGTGGTAAACAATGTGATGTCTGCCACAGCTTCTTTATCTATATGAGTCGTTCCCAGCCCGAAAATATCACGCCCTGCGGTAAGTGCAGCCGTCAACCTATCGGGGTTGATGGCCTGCAAAGCTATGTTGAAAGCCACCTCCTGTATATTCATACCGTCGGAAGCATATTCAAATTCTTTGGTTTTGGCATCCCACTCCTGCGGGCGGTGATGGCTGGTAATGGCGTCTATCGAGCCATCCAGCACACCTGCTACCAGTGCCCGCCTGTCGGCCTCGCTGCGCAGTGGTGGCATTACCTTATACATGCTGCTGTAGGTTTCCAGCGCTTCGTCGTTCAGCACCAGGTGGTAAGGTGTTACCGAACAGGTTATGTTCAGCCCCTCTGCCTTAGCAGCGCGTATCATATTTACACCTGTAGCGGTAGAAATACCGGTTACGTGCAGCCGGGAACCGGTATAGCGCAGCAGTTCAATATCGCGGTGCAATAGTATGGTTTCTGCCAGTGCCGGTATACCGGGCATACCCAGCTTGGTAGATATAAAGCTTTCGTGCATCAGCCCCCCTGCCGATAAGGAGGCATCCGCAGGTATTTGTATAATGGTGCCATCAAAGGCTTTTACATATTCCAGTGCTTTCAGCATTAGTTGTGCATTTTGCACCGGCTTCCAGCCATCGGTAAAGGCTACGGCACCGTGGCTATGCATATCCAGCATCTCTGCCAGGTTCTTGCCTTCTATGTCTTGCGATACAGCGCCCAGCGGGTGCAGGCTCACCGCATGCCCTTGTGCTTTTTGCTGTACAAATTCCACTACCGATTTGGTACTGATAGCAGGTTTTGTATTGGGTGCCAGCAATACATGGGTAAAGCCCCCTGCTGCTGCTGCCTTCAGGCCCGTAGCTATGGTTTCTTTATGTTCATAACCCGGCTCACTGTAGTCTGCTATGATATCTACCCATCCCGGTGATACGCATAAACCTTCGGCCTCTATCATCTGGTCGGCCTTAACGCTCAGCGAAGCGGCTATATCTTTAATAATGCCATCTTCAATTAAAATATCAACTACTTTATCGTGAAAACCGGATCGTTTATCGCAGACCCTTGCCTGGTGGATGAGTACTTGCATATGATGCTATTGTGCGATGCCGGAGTCGGCCGGGCGGCCTTCCATGGTTTTTTTGCGAAAACCACCTGCCAGTACAAATGTTTCGGCAGCCAGCATTAACACGGCTAAAATAGCACAAACTTTCCAAAGCGGAAAACTGCCAAGCGCAGCACCGCTTTTGGCACTGGCCAGGTCGCCGGTTTCCAGCCATTTTATATCATTGCCGCTCCACTGGCTTTTCAGCTGTGCGGGTGCCCATGTTTGCAAAACAGATTCACTGCGGTCGGTATTCAGGGCTATGGTGGCGCTATCACTGCCCGCAGCATATAGGGTGTAAAAACCCGGCTGCTGCACTGCCCTGTCAGCAAATATCTCTACCCCTGTGCCTGCCGGGCGCTGTGGTGGTATGACATCTATGCCGTTGCCATACAGGTGTATCATATTACGCTCGCCACCCTGCATGGGTACAAATGCCGGCTGGTCTTTACCCAGCGTAAGGGCATAAATACCCGAACCGCCCGACTGCATGGCCATCTGGTACAGGAAAGGCACAAAGAAATAACTGCTGGTAAAGCTACCACCCTGTAAGTCGGCAGCGGTGGCGCAGAGGTAAAACTGCCCGCGTGCAGGTGTATATTTTGCCAAAAACGGGTCGCCACTGCGGAAGCTGAGTACCGACTGCTCATTGGCCGAAAGCCCTGCCTGTATGATATAGTGCCAGTTGGCCACCGGTAGCTGCACATTGTCCGGTATGCGTTCAAACATGTTCTTTACCAGGTCGCTGCCCTGCTGCAGGGTGGCGGCAGCCTGGGCCGCTGTATCGATGCCGGTCACCTGTATATCACCTATTTGTTTCAGGCCGGGGTTCAGGGCATTCACATCGGCATTCCTGGCGGGAAACATGCATACGGTACCACCTTTTTCCAGCACCGCAGCCACGGCTTTACCATAGGCATCATTAAAATTGGTAATGCCATTCAGGATAACGAGGTTGTATTTATTGGCATCTATAGTTCCCGAAAAGCTGCTTTGCTCCAGGTTGAAACCGTTATAAGCCCTGAATGCCGCCTGTATATACGGGTTGGGTTGCCCTTCATTCAGCACCAGTACCGAAAGCGCCGGCACACTGCGCGCCGCTATGCGGAAGGTATCATCAAAACGCACGGCCGCGTCGTTTACCGTCAACGCTATTTGCTGCCAGCCGGTGCCGTAGGTTTCAAAAGTGAGTGTATCTATCCGTTCATTGCCATCAGCAAAATGGAGGGTAGCCGCAGTTTTCACCTGCCCGTTGATGGCCAACTGCAGTACCGGTGCTTCTTTGCTCAGCTTTCCTTCTGCACGGCTGTGTACGATGAGCCTGTTTTGCTGCCCGGTTTGCAGCACGGGTGCATCCAGGTAGGCGGTATCAATATATACATTGGCAGCCGCCTCATTCTGCACGGGTAAGCCATAAAATCGTATGTTCTTCAACAGTGCGGCATCTGCCTTTGCAGGAAAAGCACTGCGCTGGAAATCAGAATAGTAATAGACATCGGCGCCATTCACCACTTCGCTTTGCATGATGCTCTGTATGGTAGCCAGTGTTTTGGCAGCAGGTTTGGTATGGGCAGATAATTGCAGGTTGTTCAGCTCGGCCAATATTTTATCCGCTGGCAGCGGCTGGTAGCTGATGGGCTTATCATTGGTCAGCAGCAGGAAGCGTGTGCCCGGCATGGCCTGCTGCACCTGGTTGCGGGCCGCATCGCGTGCTTTTTCAAACAGGTTCCGCGCACCATCCTTCACACCCATACTGCCCGAATTATCTATATATATTACCTGCAGGCGGTTGCCACTCTCCTTCTTGCCACCATTAAAAAAAGGCTGGGCAAAAGCCAGTATCAGCAGGGCCAGGAAAAGCAGGCGCAAAGCCAGCAGCCATTTATACTTCAGCTGCGACTGCTTTTGAGATTTCAGCTGTATGCTCTTCAGGAAGCGGGTATGCGGGAATAATACGGTTTTATACCTGCGCAGATTGAACAGGTGGATAAGTACCGGTATGGCCAGCGACAGCCCGGCAATAAGGAATAAAGGATACAGAAAACTCACGTATCAAATATAACCCTTCGGCAATTCAAAAGGTAAAAGTAAAAAGCTAAAAGAGTTTTAAGATTATACTTAATCTGTATGGACATTTTAAATGATTCATTTAGTACACATAGGTTTACATTACAAATATTATCAACTTTTAGCTTTCGACTTTTGACTTTTGACTTAATTTCGCAGCCTTATGTTAACAGGCAACGAGATACGTCAGCAATTCCTCGATTTCTTCCGCAGCAAAGGCCATGCTATTGTGCCTTCTGCCCCTATAGTTGTAAAGAACGACCCCACCCTGCTGTTTACAAACGCAGGTATGAACCAGTTCAAAGATTATTTCCTGGGCAATAAACAAGCACCCAACCCCCGCGTGGCCGATACGCAGAAATGCCTGCGCGTAAGCGGTAAGCACAACGACCTGGAAGAAGTAGGTGTAGACACCTACCACCATACCATGTTCGAAATGCTGGGCAACTGGAGCTTTGGTGATTATTTTAAGAAAGAAGCCATAGAATGGAGCTGGGAACTGCTGACCGATGTATATAAGATACCAAAGGACAGGCTGTACGTTACCGTGTTTGAAGGTGATGCGAAAGAAAACCTGCCGATGGATGAAGAGGCTTTCAACTACTGGAAACAATACATAGCTGAAGACCGCATACTGATGGGCAATAAGAAGGACAACTTCTGGGAGATGGGCGATACCGGTCCGTGCGGCCCGTGCAGCGAGATACATGTGGACTGCCGTATCGATGAAGAGCGCAATGCAGTAGATGGTAAAACACTGGTAAATGCCGACCACCCGCAGGTGATAGAGATATGGAACAACGTATTCATGCAGTTCAACCGCTTGAAAGACGGCAGCCTGCAAAACCTGCCTGCCATGCACGTAGATACGGGTATGGGGCTGGAGCGCCTGGTACGTGTGCTGCAAGGCAAACAGAGCAACTATGATAGCGACCTGTTTACAGGCACTATAGCAGAGATAGAGAAGATAACAAAGAAAACATACGGCTTTACCGATAGCAAGCAAGACATTGCCTTCCGTGTACTGAGCGACCATATACGTGCCATCTGCTTTACCATAGCCGATGGCCAGCTACCCAGCAATACCGGTGCCGGTTACGTGATACGCCGCATCCTGCGCAGGGCTGCCCGTTACTATTATTCTTACCTCGACTATAAACACCCGCTTCTTACGCAACTGGTGCCTGTACTGGCAGAACAGTTCAAAACCGTTTTCCCCGAACTGCACCAGCAGGTAGACCTGGTAAGTAAAGTAGTGAAGGAAGAAGAAGAAGCTTTCCTGCGTACGTTGGATAAGGGCCTGAAGAAGATGGACGAGATCATAAAGGAAACCGGTTCGAAAAACGGCACCACCATCAATGGTAAAGCTGCTTTTGAACTGTATGATACTTATGGTTTCCCGATAGACCTTACCCGCCTGATAGGACAGGAAAATAACCTGCAGGTAGATGAAGCTGCGTTTGAAGCTGAAATGCAGCAGCAGAAAAGCCGCAGTCGCGCCGCTACAGCTTTAGATACCGAAGACTGGGTGATACTGGCAGAAGGCAGCACAAAGTTTGTAGGCTACGATAGCATGGAAGCACAGGCACAGGTGCTGAAATACCGCAAGGTGAAAGCTAAGGGTAAAGAGTCTTACCAGCTGGTGCTGGATAAAACACCTTTCTATGCGGAAAGTGGCGGCCAGGTAGGCGACCGTGGCGAACTGCTGTGGGAGAATGAGAAAATAACCATCATAGATACCAAGAAAGAGAACGACCTTATCATACATTTTACCGAAAAACTGCCTGCCAGCTTTGATGGCCCGATGTTGGCAGCGGTAGATGTGAATAAGCGCCGCGAAACCACTATCCACCACAGTGCTACGCACTTGCTGCATGCTGCATTGCGCAGCGTATTGGGCACGCACGTGGCCCAAAAAGGTTCGCTGGTAAATGAAGAACACCTGCGTTTCGACTTCTCGCACTTTGCTAAAGTGACAGATGAAGAAATTGCTAAAATAGAAACACTGGTAAACGAGAAGATACGCGAAAACACCCCTGTTGTTATTAAAGAAATGGCAAAGGATGAGGCGGTGAAGATGGGTGCTATGGCCCTGTTTGGCGAAAAGTATGGTGATACCGTACGCGTAGTGGTGATGGATCCCGGCTATTCTATAGAGCTGTGTGGTGGTACCCACGTAGGCCATACGGGCGAACTGGGCTTCTTTAAGCTGAAGCATGAAAGTGCGGTGGCTGCCGGTGTGCGCCGTATAGAAGCCGTGAGCGGTGCTGCTGCGGAAGCTTATGTAAACGAGCACCTGCATACGCTTAGCAATATTGCTGCTGCGCTGAAAAACCCGAAAGACATCATCAAGGCGATAGAAAAACTGCAGGAAGACAAAGCGCAACTGGAAAAAACAGTAGAAAGCCTGGAAGCCCGCCAACTGGTTGGCATCCGCAACGAAGTGCTGACTAAAGATGAGATCATCAACCAGGTTAGCTTCATCGGCGATATTGTAAATGTATCATCTGCCGACGCACTGAAAAAGCTGTGCCTCGATGTGAAACACCACCTGAATGACCACGTGGTAGTGCTGTGCACCAATATAGATGGCAAACCATTTGTAGCCGTAGGCGTGGCCGATAGTGTGGTAGCTGCCAAAGGGCTGGATGCGGGTAAGATCATCAAAGAGCACATTGCCCCGCTGATAAAAGGTGGCGGCGGCGGACAGAAAACGCTGGCAACAGCCGGCGGACAGGATGTAAGCGCCCTGCAGGCGGTGATAGAAAAAGTGAAAGGACTATTGTAATCATTAAAATAGCATACTAAGAAAGCACTCCGAACCGGGGTGCTTTTTGTTTTACGATATTCTGTAAATTTATATACAACCTGTAATCATATGCGCCCGCTGTATTTATTGATCATCAGTTGCCTTACCATTTTGTCGCCGGCCTATGGGCAAGGTTTCCCCGATACTACTTTGGAGATAGATGCTAAATGCAATGTATATTATTACAACCTGATGCAATCGCATGCCAATACGCCCGGTGGTGCCGGCCAGCCACCTGTGGAAATAGATGTACGTGGCCTGAAGCAGATACGCATCATGAATGTTACGGGAACAGTCGATTTCATGCCCTGGAATGATAGCTCAAAAGAATGCAGTGCAGATGGCGATGGTCCTTTTATTACAGAAATTGCTGCCAGCAGGGGCTTTTCAGGCATCTCACATCCTAAAAAAGCGATGTTCCTGGTAGGGGTATTTACCAGTCCCTATGCTATACCGGAAAGTGTTCCTGAATCTATGGATTTCGAAAAGCATGAGAACTACACCGTTTGGGGGCCGGAAATGAACCAGGTGTTTTTCATAGGCGACGGGCAGAACAACAAAGGCGAACAGCAAACCATACTGGTGCCTACAGATGCTGAAAAACTATATCTTGGCTTTGCTGATGGGCTGGTAGGCCTGCCACGGAATTACAGTGATAACGAAGGCAAGCTGCATATTACCGCCACCATTGCCAATAAACCCCATGTGCCGAGCGTGAAAAACTGATTTTTTCGCTATTCACAGCGAAAGCCGAAATATCCACAGCCCCATTTATAGCTCGGTTAAACGACTATCTTTGTTTCCAAACTATTATTAGAGATGCGTTTTATCGTAACCTCCACGGCATTGCTTAAAAACCTGCAACAAATAAGCGGGGTTATCAGTGCCAATACCGTGCTTTCTGTACTGGAAGATTTTTTATTCGAACTGAAAGGAAATACGCTTACCCTTACCGCTACCGACCTTGAGACGATGATGCGCGTGCAGATGGATGTGAACGATGCGCAAGGCGAAGGCCGTATCTGTATTCCTTCTAAAATACTGACCGATTATCTGAAAAACCTGCCGGAGCAGCCCATTACGTTCAACGTAAATGAGCAAGACCTTTCTATCGAAATGTCGAGCGATGTAGGTAAATATAAAATAGGCGGTGAAAAAGCCGATGATTTCCCTAAAGAACCGGCCCCCGGCGATACTACCAGCTTTACCATGCCATCTATCGCGCTGATAGAAAGCATCAACAAAACCCTGTTTGCAGTAAGCGGCGATACACTGCGCCCTGCTATGACGGGTGTGTTCTTCGAGCTGGGTAAGAATGGCGTTACATTCGTATCTACCGATGCGCACAGGCTGGTACAGTTTAGCCGTACCGATATTTCATCGCCTGCTCAGGAAGGTTTTGTAGTGCCTAAAAAACCACTTCAACAGTTGCGCGCTACCTTGCCTGCCGATGAAACACAACTGGAAATATCATACAACAGCAGCCACCTGTTTGTTACCAGCAGCAAGCTAAGCATGAGCTGCCGCCTGATAGATGCCCGTTTCCCCGATTATAAAGCGGTAATACCAAACGACAATCCATACAGGCTTACTATCAATCGTAATGATTTTATCAGTGCCCTGCGCCGCGTGAGCATCTTTGCCAACAAAACGACTAACCAGGTAGTACTGGATATCAATGGCAATTCACTGCAACTGAGCGCGCAGGATATCGACTTCTCTTACGAAGGCAAGGAAAACCTGAGCTGTCAGTACACAGGCGAGGATATGAAGATAGCCTTCAATGCCAAGCTGATGGTAGAAATGGTAAACAACCTGGATGGTACGGAAATACAGGTAGAACTGAGCACCCCAACACGTGCCGGCATCTTCCGCCCGATGGAAAAAAATGACAATGAAGAAGTACTGATGCTGCTGATGCCGCTGATGGTGGGTGTATAAGCTCCCTCCTCCCCAAGGGGGAACTTCTAAGAAATATAAAAACGCGATTAGAAACCTAATCGCGCTTTTTAGTTTATGGGTGCTTGATAACACAGTTCCCCCTTGGGGGGCGGAGGGGGCTTATTTCAAAAAAATATACGTCTCCACATCCTTCCTGGTTATCTTCTTGTCCGATAAGATAATGAGGCGCTCTACCACGTTGCGCAGCTCGCGTATGTTACCCGTCCAGTTATAGTCCTGCAGTGCTTTCAGGGCATCAGCATCTATTTCTTTTTCAGGCTGTTTATACTCATCGCTGATGTCGGCCATAAAGTGCTTTACCAGCATAGGTATATCATCTTTACGGTTATTCAGCGATGGCACATGTATCAATATTACACTCAGGCGGTGATACAGGTCCAGGCGGAATTTCTTATCCTCCACCTCTTCCATCAGGTCTTTATTGGTGGCCGCTATTACGCGCACATCTACCTTTATTTCCTTGTCACCACCCACACGGGTTATCTTACCTTCCTGCAGGGCGCGCAGCACCTTGGCCTGTGCATCATGGCTCATATCGCCTATCTCATCCAGGAAGAGCGTACCGCCATTTGCCTGTTCAAACTTGCCTATGCGCTGTTTGATGGCCGATGTAAAAGAACCCTTTTCGTGTCCGAACAGTTCACTCTCTATCAATTCCGATGGTATGGCCGCGCAGTTCACTTCTATCAGCGGCCCATTGGCGCGCGGGCTCAACTCATGTATGCGGCGCGCCACCAGTTCCTTACCCACACCGTTTTCACCTGTTACCAATACACGTGCATCGGTAGGCGCTACCTTCTCTATCGTTTCGCGTACCTTCTTTATCCCTTCCGATTCGCCTACCATTTCTGCACCCTTCGATATTCGCTTGCGCAGTTGTTTGGTTTCCGTCACCAGGCTTTTCTTATCCATTGCATTGCGGATGGTTATCAGCAAGCGGTTCAGGTCGGGTGGTTTGCTGATGAAATCGAAAGCGCCTTTCTTTACAGCCTCTACTGCCGTTTCAATATTACCATGTCCTGATATAACGATGAATGGAATATCCGGCTTCAGTTCTTTCGATTGCTCCAGCACTTCCATGCCATCCATCTTTGGCATTTTTATGTCGCAGAGTATGCAGTCGTAGTTATTCTCTTTTATCTTTTTCACGCCTTCCGCCCCATCTGCAGCCTCATCTATCACAAACCCTTCGAAGCTGAGTATCTCCGATAGCGTTTTGCGGATGGCTTTTTCATCGTCTATTATCAGTATGGTTTGAGACATAGTTTTATTTCTTTACTTCCTGCCCGTTTTTATATGTAATGGCTTTCAGGAATTTTCCCTGTTCGTCAAACAGTTTCCATTCGCCGTTTTTCTCATTGTTTTGGTATTTGCCTTCGGCTTTGCTGTTGCCATTTTCATGATACTCGCGCCAGGTGCCTGTTTTGCTACCTTTTTTATAGCGGCCCATTTCGCTCACCTTGCCGTTTGCATAATAAGCAATGGCATCGCCGTTTATTTCTCCATCGTTATAATCGTATTCTACAGATTTCTGCCCGTCTTCATAATACCAGGTAGAGCGGCCATCACGCAAATCATTTTTATAATAGCCTTCTTCCTGTATAGTAGCTGACTTATACCACTTGGTGTATTTGCCGTGCTTCTTGCCGTCAGAGTAAAATGTTTCTTCAAATATGGGCCCTCGTATATAATAGGTGCGGCGTGGGCCTTCCAGTTTGTCATCTTTGTATTGCTCAACAAAATCTACAGAACCTTCCTGTATGATACTCATGGCCAGGCCGTCTTTTTTACCATGCAGGTAGGTGGTAATGCGCCTGGGATACCCTGTATTCCAATAGCTGCTCCATACGCCTTCACGTATTTTATTGTGAAAATGACCCTCTTCAACAACGCTTTTATCATGGGCGGCGCGCACTTGCATAAATTCCCATCCATCGCGGTCTTTTCTCGTCAAAGTATCTAATGTTTGGGCTGTGGCATTTAGTGCCAGTGTATTAAGTGCTAATAAGGGGAGTAGCAGGTAACGTTTGCTCATGCTCATAATTTGAAACCAAGTTAAATAATTAATTGTTTTTGCTTTCCTGTTTAAGACAGTATTAACGATGCTGATAGTTGTATAAGCATGGCATTTTGTCATATTGTCAGTAATGGGTGTAAATTTGTAAT
>JANLJF010000123.1 GCA_029255605.1 Azovibrio restrictus | reverse complement strand
TTTATAAATAATTAGTATGTTACATATATAGAAAAACATGTATATTCGAAGCGGTATTGAGTTGTCATGAAACGGTGCCGATAGCGCGAAGCCACTAAACTCTACGCTATGAAATATACGGAGTCAGAGGAATTGTTATCTGTCGAAATGATACTGCAGGAGATTTCGGATGCATTTGTATCATTAGATAAGGAATGGCGCTTTCGCTTTGTGAATGATCGTGCGCTCTTCTTGATGGATAAAGAGGAAGCGGAACTTATCGGTAACAGCATTTGGGATGTTTTTCCCGAAACAATCGGAACAATATTTGAAAAAAATTACCGTGGTGTAATGAATAGCCGCAGGCAGGTTTCTTTTGAGGCATTTCATGCAGCTTCAAAAAACTGGCTCGAAGTGCGCGCATATCCTCATGGTTCCGGTATTTCAATCTTTTATACAGATATCACCGATAATAAAAAAGTACACGAAATTGTTGAAGCCAGCGAAAAATGGTTTCACAATATTGCAAATAATGCGCCTGTGATGATATGGAGCAGCAGTATTAACAAGGGGTTTAATTATGTTAATAACACATGGCTTAAATTCTGCGGGCGGAGTTTACAACAGGAATTAGGGTTGGGCTGGCTTGACAGCGTATTTGAAGAAGACCGAAATAGGGTGCTATTGCATTATGATGATGCTTTTAATCGCAGAGTCGAATTTCGGACTGAATATCGTTTGCTGCATTGTGATGGTGCTTACCGGTGGGTGCCTCACGCAGGAATACCTCTATATAATTCAGACCAAACATGTATAGGCTATGCAGGTACTTGTATAGATGTAAATGAGCAGGTACTCGTATATCAGGAGCTTGAAGGAAAGGTTGTAGAACGCACTGCAGAACTATCTGCTGTTTTAGAACGCGAAAAAGAACAGAATATCCAAAAGTCGCGTTTCGTTTCTATTGCTTCTCATGAATTCCGTACCCCGCTCAGTACCATGCTATCATCCCTGGGGCTTATGGAGCAATATCTGGCAATGAACGATGCCGTTAAGGTGGAGAAGCATGTGGTACGTATAAAGGGCTCCATCAAGCATATGATCAATATACTCAACGATTTTCTTTCCCTGGATAAGCTTGAGCAAGGTAATATTCAAATTGAGAAAGCAGTCTTTAGGCTTAATACATGCCTGGAAGAAACAATTGAGGAGTTACAACCAATGCTAAAACCAGCTCAGAGTATATTGTATGATTATGCCGGCTTTCATAGCATTTATAGTGATGAAAAAATGATTCATAATGTAATGCTCAACTTACTGAGCAATGCAATTAAATATTCGGATGAGGATATTAGAGTTCAGATTCGTGTTGATGATCAGAATATATATATATCCGTTGCTGACCAGGGGGTCGGTATACCGGAAGCAGAACAGCACTCTCTTTTTAGTAAGTACTTTCGGGCGTCTAATGTTGGTAGTATAAAAGGTACCGGGCTAGGGCTCAATATTGTGCAGCGTTATATAGAGCTTCTGAATGGTACCATTCACTTCAGCAGCAGCCCGCAAGATGGTACTACCTTCTACGTTCATCTGCCGAATAGTCCCATTGCGGCAATGTAGTATGTTGCACTTTGTTCTACACAATGGCACTCCTCACTTTTCGCCTTTGATAAATGTCTGTCAGGATGCCGCCAAATGCCAGCGCACAAATAACCAGCAAGATAAACCAACCAAAAACCGGTATCAGGCTAATAAATTTAATCAGGATAAATGCGAATAATCCTATTAAGGCAAGCATTCCGGTGCCCCAGTTAAAGTTGCCTCTGCGATTGATCCAGTTTGCCACAACAACGGAGGTAATAACATTAGCCAACACCAGGATCGCAAAATAGCCCAATACTAACAGGATACCCACTGGAATGCCAATTACGGTAATCGTCAGTACAAAAGCAGCAACCGGTATTCCTATCAAGAACAAAAAACCATATGACATTGATCGCATGGTATGCAGAAAAGCTTCATCAGCAGCACGGCTCATAGTTTTTCCAAAAAGATATTGAATGATTAATATCGTGATAAAAGCAGCAGATAAATACCAGATCAGAAACAATATCGAGGCAAATCCCAGGTATTGCCATTTTCTATCATTAATTTGAAGGGTGCGATCATAAATAGCCTCGCCATGCTTCATTGCCCGGCTAAAATCTAAAGACGGGTTCCTTTGCCAGAAGGATACATCCTGATAAAATTCAGCTTGCTCTCCAACATGTATCTGGCTGCCGGCAAGTATTGATTTACCCCTTACCACGCCGTTAATTGATAATGACTCGCCCCTGCAATCAGCATCTTTGCTTACTTCCCCATTAAGTTTAATTTCGCTACCTCTGCATTTCAAGTGGCCGTCTATAGCACCGTTTATAGTAGCCGTTCCCGCGCCAACCAGCATATTACCGTAGATAAGCGATTTTTTGCTTGTTGTAAATGTTCCGGCAGTTAAAACTACATCACCCTGTACAGTTCCGTTTAAATATGCTTCCCCTGCTATAGCGCGCAAATCATCACCTATATATCCATTAAGGGTTATTTTCCCACCTCCAGCAATCACATCTCCGCTAACAGTGTCATTAATGACAATAGTGCCTGCACCTATAACAATATCTCCATATACAGGTGCACTCACAGTAATAGTGCCACCTGTGATATACAAGTCTTCATTAACGGGCCGCGTGATCTCTATTTCATTGCCGTTTTCCGTTTTTTGTGCATAACCTGTTACAGGTGTTAGTAAAATCAGGAAGTAAAGGAGTATTCTCATTTTTTAATTGCTTTTAGGTGCATTGCAGAAAAGCAAACTTATTATCCGAACCATCGCATATTGCTGAGGTGCATCAGATGTTTATCCATTTAGTATCAGTCATCACTCTGATCTGCGTCATAGTTGCTGGTGTTATGCCCGCTTAGGTTTACATAGATAAATTATTCACCCTAAAAACACAAAGTGATGAAAAGTCTACACCCGGTGTTGCAGAAGTTGAGGACGATCTGCTAATCGGCATATATTAACCTCATGCACAATTTTTAACCAATGTACTTTATAAATTATCTCTTATGCCTAAAATAGATGAACATCTCTCTGTTGAAGAGTTTTTCTTAATACAAAATACGAGCGACGAAGTATGCATTTCTATTACTGTGCCTTTATCTGAACATACACCTACGGGAAAGGAACATCGCATCGTGCTTCAAAAAATGTTAGTAGCTGTCAGGGAATATGTAATAAAAAATTATGGTGAGCAGATAGCCAATACATTGCTGCTGTCTCTGGAAGAAGTAATCGAGTCTGTAAATACCGGTATCCACGCCAAAGGCATAGGGCTTTTTGTGTCCCGGCAGGTCAAAAAAGCGATTTTGTTTTTCTTTCCGGTTAGAGAAAATGTTACGATTTCCAACACATTTGAAATCCGGGATATACTTTATCAGCAGTATTACTCGTCGCCATACGTGGTTTTGCATTTGACGGAAAAGGAGGTTAGGCTTTTTAATGGGAAACTTGCAGCACTAACAGAAGTGCATGACGACAAATTTCCATTTAGGCATGCAGATGATTATGAATACAATAGGCCATCAAGAGGGTCTTCCTATGTTGGGGAAGCTTTTGTTAAGGAGTTTGAACAGGATAAGTCTCGCTTAAAGCAAATACGATATGCGCAGTTTTTAAAAGAGGTGGATAAGGTGCTCGGCAATTACCTGCCCCCTGAAACAAAGCTTGTAGTCTGTGGCGTTGAAAGTGATGTTTCAAGCTTCAAAAGATATACCCGGCACAGTGGCAGTATCATAGGAGCCGTGAAAGGAAACTATACGCATATGCCAATACATGAACTAGCTCTGGCGGCATGGAATGCTGTGAAGGAATTTAAAGACCGGCAGAAAGATAAAACCATCGCTGAATTTGACGAATTTGGGAAGGGTAGGCTGATTACCGGATTGGACATCGCCTGGAAAGCGGCTATGGAAGGACGCGCCTATCAGCTGTTCATCGAAAAAGACTACGTACATCCGGGTTTTTTAAATCACGACGATGATGTTCATCTTCATTTAATACCGCCTGCAACACCCCACCGTATATTGCCTGATGCAACAGATGACTTAATGCAGATGGTTCTCAATAAAAATGGAGAAGTCATTATTGTAGAAAATGGTAAGCTAAGCCCTTATCAGCGCATGGTACTTGTAACAAGGTATTAATCTGATGCGATAGATATTAAACCCGGCAATAGCAAAGTATGCAATTGATTAAATTTCATTTTATGAATCACAATAAATATCAGGGAGAGAAAAAAACTCTTGAACATCCCATCCCGGAACGACCGGCAGAAATACCGGGAAAGCAGGCGCCCGATGCACCACCTTTGCCGCCTGACAAACCGGAAATAATTCCTCCGGAAAAACCGGAACGGCAAGCGCCGGCAGAAACACCCGTACCCAAAGTATCTCTCTGGATGTTTGTGCTATGATATTGGGACCGTTTTGGAGTTTGGCTGAATGATATACGCAAGTGATAAATGTCATATGCACATCTAATTAATATCAGTAGCGCCCGCATATCGAGCGGGTAATTTTAAACACAAAAACAATAATATGCAAACGGTAACCCCCTCAACAGCTCACGAAGCAAAAGAGATAGCCTGGCCAGCCAAAACATATGTCGCCAGGCGTGACACAATATCATTTGATAAGCTTCCTGAATTTTTTACAGAGAGCTATGGTGCTATATACAGTGCAATCAACCAGCATGACCTGCAAATAACAGAACCTCCGGTTGCCATTTACTACAGCATTGATGAAGCCGGGAAAAAAACGCAATTGGCCGCTGCCGTGCCTGTGCCGGAACATGCTCCCTGTATTGTTGGTTTTGAATATGTGCATATACCTGCAACAAAAGCAGTAACTATTACGCACTATGGTTCTTATGATAGCATGTCTGAAACTTATGCCGTTTTAGGTAAATACATGGCAGAACATAAGCTGCAACAAAGATGGATGATAGAAGAATATCTCTCCGACCCGGAAATAGAGAAAGACCCCACCAACTGGAAAACCAATATTTACTTTGGTTTATAAGTTAAGATAATGGCAATAATAGTACATTTTGATGTTAATGCCAACAATATTGAACGGGCTAAGCTATTTTATGAAAAGCTGTTCGGATGGAAGTTTGAAAAACTTCCGATGAACTATTATATGATAAGTACAGAAGATATTGATGGCAACCCCGGTATTGGCGGCGGTTTATCTACCCGCGATGGAGGGGACACAATTCCACCTGCAGGGGTCATTAATTATATTGGTGTATCGTCTCTCGAGGGTGCGCTGAAACAAGTAACTGCGCTTGGTGGTAAAGTATTGACAGAGCAGCAATCAGTGCCCGGCTACGGAATACTGGCAGTCTGTTCAGATACTGAGGGGAATGTGTTCGGCTTGTTTGAAGAAAAAATAAATTGAGAATATATAACACTATGAATAAATTAGAGAATAAAGTAGCAATTATAACAGGAGCTGGTTCCGGATTGGGTAAAGCTATTGCAATGCTTTTTGCGGCAAACGGCGCTAAGGTGTTAGCGGCAGATGTGAACTCAGAGAAACTATCTGAAGTAGCAAAAGAAATAACGACGGCAGGCGGCACTGTTAAAACCATCTATGCTGATATGGCAAATGCCACGGATATAGATGCAATGGTGCAGGCGGCTGTAAACAATTTCGGCACTGTAGATATATTGGTAAATAATGCAGGGGTAATGGATGATTTTAGCCCCGTGGCAGATGTGACCGATGCTATTTGGGAACGGGTAATGAAGATAAACCTGGAGGGCCCATTCAAAGCTATGAGAAGTGTATTAAAAATAATGGTTCCTAAACAGGCAGGCGTTATTATCAATATAGCATCAATTGGCGGCCTTTATGGTGCCAGGGCGGGTGCGGTTTATACGGCTAGCAAGCATGCATTGATAGGGCTTACCAAAAATACGGGCTATATGTATGCAAAGTTGGGTATTCGTTGCAATGCCATTGCCCCCGGAGCTATGGATACAAACATCAGTAATACCGTGGATTTTACTCACCTACCCGCACTGCAACTTGTGAATGAACGGATAATGCCCGGTATGGCTCTTAATCCGCGCAATAGTGATCCCATGGAAGTAGCGCAAGTAGCATTGTTTCTTGCTTCAGATGATGCAAGTTTCGTGAATGGTACAACGATTACTGCAGATGGCGGATGGACTGCCTATTAACTAACAGTAGGGCATATGATCGTGCAATATATTAGCTAATTATCTGTTATGGGAGAAAACTCGGGGCAAAAACAATCAATATACACTTCAGTATCTCAGCGGGCAATAACCGGCATCCTGCTTGTGATAGCCATTAGCATTGCATTGCTCAGCGGGTCCTACGGGCTGTTACTTTTAGTATTGATTATTAATTACCAAACCACCAGAGAATACTATCAACTGATACAACGTACCGGATACACTCCACAGAAAACTGTAGGGCAAGCAGTTGGATTGTTGATTATTCTGATATCGTGGGCTGTCATCACTAAAGTGAATGCTCCGAAGATATTGTCGCTTATTCTGCCCTTACTTACTTCGTTTCTTTTTTTCGAATTATTCAGAAAAAAATCAACGCCTATACAAAATGCTGCACTCACTTTGCTAAGCATTGTATGGATAAGTATACCGCTGGCGACATTCCTGTGTATTAGTTTTTTGCCTGCTAAAACGATGGAATATAACCCATTATTGAACCTTGGCTATTTCGTGATTTTATGGTTTGGAGATACCGGCGCTTACCTGGTAGGCATGGCCATGGGGAGGAACAGTTTATTTAAACGTATCTCTCCCCGGAAAACAATTGAAGGAAGTATAGGCGGCCTGGTCGCTGCATGCTCAGCAGCATTGCTGAATGCGGCCGTGTTCGGCAGGCTTGAGATGGGGCAGTGGTTATTGCTGGCCCTCATCATCAACCTATCGGGGACTTTTGGCGATTTTGCCAAATCAATGTTGAAAAGGAGTGTCCATGTAAAAGATGCCGGTAATCTGCTACCGGGGCATGGTGGTTTTCTCGACCGTTTCGATTCGCTTATCGGGTCTGCACCATTTGCATTTATCTACCTTTTCTTTTATGCATAAGGGCGCCTATTATATTATTAATGCAATTACGGTTTACCGGTTGTTGGCTTCAGTTCTCTTGCTGTATTTTATCGTTACAGCAAGAAATGATTTGTACAAATGGTTTTTGGCATTTAGCTTTTTAACTGATCTCATTGATGGATGGTTGGCAAGGAAGTATAAAGTGGTAAGTGTTTTTGGCGCAAAACTGGATTCCATGGCCGACGATTTAACCTTTCTGATGGCAGCTATTGGTATATTCGTATTTCAGCCGGCCTTTATTCTCCACGAAATTTTTCCGATTGCTGTGCTGCTTATTCTTTATGTATTACAAGTTGCCGTGGCGCTGGCCCGCTATGGAAGGATGAGTAGTTTTCATACCTATCTCGCTAAATTCGCAACGCTACTTCAGGGTACATTTTTTATTTTGCTTTTCTTCTTGCCTGCCTGGCCCGTATGGCTCTTTCATATCGCCGTCGCAATTACAGTGCTGGATCTTATTGAGGAGATTATATTGGTAGTTATATTGCCCGAATGGCAGCCGGACGTGAAAGGGCTGTATTGGGTGCTCTATAGTAAATAGTAATCTTAATATCACCAACAGGGCGGCGCCTCCTCGGTGGGGTAGCTGCTCCATTTCAGCTCATCCCTACCTTCCGATTAGGCTGACATCAGTCAGTTAGTAAAATGACTGATGTTATACTATTTATTTATTATTATTTTAATATTTGCTTACGTACTGAACCTGTATCAGTATAAGGGATATTTTTTCACATCAAACCAATTTTATGGCCACAATTCTTGTAATTGAAGACGAGGAGGATATTCGTCTCAACCTGGCAGAGCTACTAACATTGGCACAGCATAATGTGCTTACTGCAGCCAATGGAAAAGAAGGTGTTGAATTGGCTCAAACGGGCCAGCCTGACCTGATTATTAGCGATATTACGATGCCATGTATCGATGGATTCGGTGTATTGCATATTCTCAAGAAACATTCAGCAACAAAAGATATACCTTTTATTTTTCTGACTTCAAAAAGTGAGATGGGCAATCTTAGAATGGCTATGAATCTTGGCGCTAATGATTACATAATCAAGCCTTTTGAGGGCAATGATTTGCTATCTGCAGTAGAGACACGCGTTAAAACGAATAGCAATGTCTCTTCACCTCAGGCACCTGTAATGTCCATACCTGGAAATGAGCTATTGACAATCCCTACAGTGGCTGTTTCTCAAAATCCTTTGATGCAGCTGATGGAGGCGTGCGATGTTATGGAATATAGCCGTAAACAAGTTATTTATAAAGAAGGTAGCACACCCAGGTTTTTATATTTTATTAAGAAGGGGAAAGTCAGGACTTATAAAAGTCATGAAGATGGAAAAGATTTGGTAATGGGTCTGTATGGTGAAGATGATTTTATTGGTTATGCCCCTTTACTCGAAGGTGTATTTCATATCGAAACAGCGGAAGCAACCGAAGATGTTGAGCTGGTTTTGATACCGAAAACTGAGTTTGAAAAACACATAGAGCGGTACCCGGAGGTTATGAAGCATTTCATTGCCATATTGGCCAGAAACCTAATGGAGAAAGAAGACCAATTGTTGAGCGTAGCGTATAGTACACTTCGCAAAAAGGTGGCAGGGGCGCTTGTGTCATTAGGTAAAAAATACCACAAACAACGAGAGGGAAGTTATACGATCAATATGAGCAGGGATGAACTGGCTTCAATTGCCGGTACTGCTACAGAATCTTTGATACGTACGCTGACAGAGTTTAAACACGAGAAACTTATTGATATGAACAACGGGGCTATTTCCATACTCAACAATCAAAAACTGGAATACCTGATAAGATAGTAAGCATTCAGAAGCCGGGAAGTAAGGTGTTCTCATGCTATCTGCTTTTAAATGCAATACAGAAAACACCATCTGTTTTGAACGATAAGAAAGCCGCCTTACGGGGCGGCTTTACACGATATCTATCTACTCAAAAAAAACTATGGTTGTGTAGCTGTGTAAACCACATTGGCTGTGTATGTACCGCCCGGCAGCGAGAAGCCCGGAGTTGCTTTATACTTTACAGCAAAGGTGCGGTTGCCACCGGGGCTACCCCAGTTGATGATAGTAGCAGAACCTGATGGTATGCTGGCGTAGTTGTTGTAAGAAAGGCTACCGCCTGTATTGTTATTCACCACCATCATTTGCAGCACGTTGGCAATCGCCACAACCGGCGCAGGCGAAGCAGAACCTGTATATGTAAAGTTTTGCGTGTTGGTCATCATAGAAACGTTGAAGTTTTTGTTTGATTGTACCAGCATTTGCTGCTCGCCAGAGATAACACCGTTTGCAAAATCGTTTACCGTATTGAAATTCAGGTCAACCGTTCCGCCGGTGCGGCCACCATCTACGAAAGTGATAGAAATGGCATTTGCCAGGTTTAGCTTAACTGTTTGTGTAGCTGATGATGATGCGTTTTGAGCTTTTGCCATGTAAGCTGAAGTAAGGATGAAGGCAATTGCAAGAATCTTTTTCATTTTATGTTTGTTTGTCTGTTTGTTGTTGTTTGTTCGTTTGATGATGTAAAGGTGTGACGGCTTTTGAAATACTTGTATCAAAACACCGGGTGTTAACAGCAGCTTAGGAAGCGGTTAACAAACGGCTAACAAATGAAAAAGGCAGGTATTGCTACCTGCCCTTACTATACTGAATCAAAAGATCTATTCTTTATAAAATTTATCAGTAGCGATACCATTGCTGCCTTTGATACTATAGAAGTACATACCCGGCGCTAACTGTGATACCGGTATAGCAATATTGCTGCCGACGGAAAGCTTATGTGCTGCTTTATACACCACGCTACCCTTGGCATCTACCAAAGTAATAGCTACTTCTTCGCTGCCGTTGCTCTTCAGTGATATATTCAGCACGTTTTTAGCCGGGTTAGGGTATACATTATAATTGTGGATGAGCTTAAGCCTGCCAACGCCAACGCTACCCTGTACTACCGATAAATTGTCTATCAGCAATGTACTGCCGGGAACGGGGTCGAGCGGCGCACCTGTGGTTGGCATCATCATAGCGGAAGATTCGAAAGAAAGCGTGACCGATGTAGAACCAGACGGAATATCATCAGGGTCTATAGGTAATGCAAACCTTGTATAAGTAGCTGCCGGTGGCAGAATGTAGAGCGACTTCACGCCCGCAGGGAAACCCGAGCTATTGAGGAATGTAGCTGTAACCGTAGCCGTGTCTATACCCGGAGTAGTGTATTTATAGTAGCCGATAATGGTATCGGGTACTGTAACAGAGATGCCCATATTGGCAAATAGGGAACCTATTTCTATAAAATTGTTATTAAATGAGTCTACAGATGTTATCAACTTCAGGGCATAGCTACCAGAATATTTATCGGTGCTACGCTTGATAGTAGGTTCTATACCCCAGCTGAAGCCATCGCCACGGGTCCAGTCATCAGGTGTTTCAAAACTACGGGTACGCCAGGCCTCAAAATTTCCATTCGGTATGGGTGGCATGGCACCAGAGCCTGAAAACATAAGGTTGTCAAACTCTATCCAGCTGCCATCTTCTGCCTTGCTATCATCGCCACCCAATATATTGCTGGAAAGTGCTGCTATAATAACCGTATCGGGTGCAATAGGAAGAGGTGAGACCGCGAATGAAAAAGGTATAAACACGGGCTGGTTGCCGGTACCCTTTATTTTAAAAATATTGATGCTGATAGGTATGCCGCTGTTTTTGAAAATGGCCATTAATATGGCAGTATCATCTGCCGGAAGGTTGTACCTGTAAAAACCATCCATATGCGTAGGTTGGCCTGTATACGGCTGGCCACCTACTCCGGCTTCTATATCTTCAAGCGTATTAGTAATAAACCCGACAGCTACATCGGAACCTACTTTATGTGTTTGCAACCGGATGGCATTGGGACTGCCCTGTCCTGTAACTCTGGTGGTTGTAACTACACCCAATTCGGGCAGAAATACATAGTTGGAAGATATCCAGTAAGTAGCGGGATCATCATACGGTGTTATATCCCAGTCTTCAAAGTCGGTATTGGAAAGTGTTTGTGCTTGAGCGGCCATCCCGGTAAGGAACAGGCAAAGCAATAGTGTGATTTTTTTCATAAGCGGTTGTTTGGCGTGAAAGCGGCAATCAGGAACAATAAAATGTAGTTAATATTTTTATGCAGCAAATATGTTGCCAAATAGATATGTGTTTAACTAATAGTTTAAATATTAGCAAGGACTTGTAAAATAGTTGTTAATGAGCCGTATCGGTTTGTGTTAATGGAACGGGCCTGTATATATTTGCTGCACAATCAAACAACAAACAAAAACTTACAAGATGTTACAAGCTGCTGCAATAGAAATGCCCCCCGTTTACGAAGAGATCATCAATAACCTGATGATAGAACTGAACTAAACACCTTTGTTCCGCCTGAAGATGAGGATACAATCCTCGCTTTTAGGACGGTATGACTGTGCATCTTTTCCCCACACTATAGTTGAAGTACTTTCTGCCCATATATCCGCTATACCTTCCAGGTGGTAATGGGCAGGCGAATATTTGAAGAACCACTCCATAATGTTATTGGGCGATTCCGGCTTGGGTGCCCAGGAGCTGTTGACCTTGCAAAAGACTAGTATCTCCGGTTGGTTCGCTTCAATTTCCTTTATCATTTCCTGCTGCATCTTTACATTATTCGGGTGCAGCTCCATAAGGCTGTAGGTGTATATATAACCCGTAGCCGACTTTCTATCTGCATAAAAAAGTATCTGGGGTTCTGAGCCAAGTATGGCTATTTTATCGGCAGGCTTTGTATGCTGCCTGATGTAGCTGCCCAGTTCGGGCGATTCTGCAAATGGGTTGGCGCCATACAGGTTCTTCGATATGTCTTCGGGTGTATCGCTGAAATAATAGCTGCCATCCGTAGCGAAAGCCATACCTGCAATGAGGGTAATGGCCATGGCGGGCAAGGCAATGCCATGCTGTTTAAGCCTTTGCTGTAAGGAGTAAATAGCGATACCGGTTAGCAGCGCTACAGGCGGCAACACTGTGATGAAATAATGCTGGCGAAAATAAAGGCCCGGACAGATGCTGGCGAAAGAGAAAAGCAGCAAGGCCATCGTAAATATCCGCTGCAGCCTGCTGTAGCTGCCTGTAAACAAGAGTGCCAGCCCCGCTACAGAAAGCAGGCCTGCAACGCTATATGCTTTTAGTATAGGCACAAAAGAAGCACTGAAAAGTTCCATACCCGCACCCCATGAAACATTACCTGCATAGCTGCGGGCATAGGTCACGGTCCAGAACCAGAAGGTATCCCATACGCCAGCTGTGTATACCATCAGCAGTACCAATAAATAGGGGGTGGCAGCGCCTAACAGGTAAAGAAACAAATATCTTATCCATTGCCTGCGATCGGTAACGGCTGCTAATAAAACAACCCCACCAAACAGGATAAAAAAAACAGCCTGTTGCTTCATTATAAATGCCAACCCCATCATCAGCCCGAAAAGCAAGGCTTGTGGAACCGTATACTTTTGCACAAATCCGGCAAAGACATAAAGCCCCAGCGATACAAACAGCAATACAAAGTGTGTGGCATGTGCTGCAAACCCAAACAATTCGGGGCTGAGTGCCATCAACCCGTATAGCGAAGCTGTAACCAATGCTACCGTGGCATTGAATAGCTTTTTGATGCTGAAGAACAACAATAGTATCGTAACCAGGTTGACTAACAGCAGCCCGATATGTACGCCAGTCACCGACTTGCCGAATATAGCCATGATGGCCGCATACATGAAGTACGTACCCGGCAGCTTCATGTTATAGGCCTCTTTATAAGGTATCACCCCTTGCAATAGCTGGCTGCCTGCATAAGCATATTCCCCTTCATCCCGTTCCAGCGGAACAGAGAGCAAACGGATGCGCACCCATATTATCAGCAGCATGACGATACCTAAAAGGATGATATGCCAATTGACAGTAGCCGCAGGTGATGGCGCGGCAGGAGTGGTGGGGCCGGTATGTTTCTTACTCATGCAGTGGATTATGCTTTATAAATATATGCATATCTGGAAACATATTATCTGCGAATTTTCAACCCTATGCACATTAGCAGGTTTGATAATGGTATAAAACAAATCGACAGAAGATTGCTAAACTTATCGCCTCATCCCCCCTAACTTTGCGCAGTAATTATGATAACGGTAATATCGGGCACAAACAGGAACGATAGCATGACCCTGCGCGTGGCCACACTATACTACAACCTGCTGAAGGAAAAGGGGGCAGATGTAAAGCTGCTATCGCTGATGGGCCATAATGTATGGGAGCGTAGCGAAGACCTGCTGAAAATTGAGCATGACCTGCTGATACCTGCTGAAAAATTTGTACTGGTAATGCCGGAATATAACGGCAGTTTTCCCGGCATACTGAAGCTGCTGATGGATAATAGCGACATCAAAAAAAGCTGGTGGTATAAGAAAGCGATGATGGTGGGCGTAGCCGATGGCCGCGCCGGCAACCTGCGCGGTATGGAGCATATGACCAATATACTGCACTACCTGCGTGTACATGTGTTTTACGACAAGATACCCCTGAGCCGTATCAACGAGGAGATAGACAAGGAAGGCAAAATACTGAAGCCTGCTACCGAACAGGTGATACATCAACAAATAGACAACTTTCTGAAGTTTTAAGACATGGCAACACGCTTCATTATTTTCCTGTTCCTGTTTGGGCTGGCGGAGTATTACAGCTTCATAGTCGTGCGGTCGGCACTGCGCACACTGCCGCCGTCTGGGCGCACGGGCGTACTGATACTGTATATCATCCTGACCCTTTTCACCTGGTCGGGGTTCCTGCTGTTCAGGCAAATAAACTGGGCACACCTGCCGCATATGCTGCGCAATATATACGTAGCCTTTACTATGGGTTTTATTATAGGTAAGCTCATCATACTACTGGTAATGCTGGGCGATGAAGTGCGCAGGATATTCCTGTGGATAGCCAGCCTGTTCGCTACCAATGCATCGTTTACAGAAGCGTATGCCCCAACAACAGGGCAGGGTATCACCAGGTCTGTATTCATACAAAGGCTGGCATTGATACTGGGTGGCACTACCCTTGGCGGCTTTTTATATGGCATTACCAACCGTTATAACTACCAGGTGAAGCGTGTGAAAATTTCGTTCAAGAACCTACCGGCAGCCTTCAGGGGCATGAAGATCGTGCAGATATCGGATGTGCATTCGGGCAGTTTTGACAACCATCATGCCGTAGAGCGGGGTGTGCAGAAAGTGCTGGATGAAAACCCGGATATAATCTTCTTTACCGGTGACTTAGTAAATAATAAAGCAGACGAGATACAGCCCTATACCAATATTTTTTCGAGGCTTGCGGCACCGTTGGGTGTGTATTCTACCCTTGGCAACCACGACTATGGCGATTATGTGCAATGGCCATCGCAGGAAGCTAAAGTGAAGAACCTGGAATGGCTGAAAGATACCCACGGTAAAATGGGCTGGCGCCTGCTGATGAACGAACACGTAGTGCTGGAGAAAGGGGACGATAAAATAGCCATTGTAGGCATAGAGAACTGGGGGGCAAAAGCAGGTTTCCCGAAATATGGTAAAATGGATGCGGCCTACGATGGCCTGCACGAAAAGCAGGTGCCTTTTAAAATATTGCTATCGCACGACCCGTCGCACTGGGATGCGCAGGTGCGTAAAGAATATACGGATATAGACCTGACACTGGCGGGCCATACACATGGCATGCAGTTTGGCATAGAAATACCCGGCTTCAGGTGGAGCCCGGTGAAATATGTGTATAAAAAATGGGCAGGGCTATACCAGGAAGAGCACCAGTACCTGTATGTAAACAGGGGCTTCGGCTTCCTGGGTTATCCGGGAAGGCTGGGCATATTGCCTGAAATAACTGTAATAGAACTAGTGTAGTACCTTTCCTAAAAGACGGGCTATAGCCTCAGGGCGGGGTTGCAGCAAATCGTTTGCGGCTTCCTGCCATGCGCCTTTCAGTTCCTGTGCCAGGTCGGCCAGCTGCTCATTTGTTCGCTCCATGCCTTGCATCTCCGCAGCTTTTTTTGTATTTTCAGTAGAATGTTTAAGTAGAGTTTTCTTCATTTAAAAACGGCTTTACAACATAGAAACGGTATTGTGTGTGTGTTATTGCGCAGCGGTATTATTTTTTTTGAAATAGTTGTATCGAACGATTGCTGATATAAACTGTTATATAGCTATGAAAACTATTGGCATTACCGGAGGCAGTGGCTTTGTAGGCACACATGTATCTGGTTTACTTGTAAATATGGGATACCGGGTTATTATATTTACCCGTCATGCGGGAAAAAAGGCACCGTCATCTGGGCTGCAATATGCCCACTGGGACCCCGAGAAGGAAACCTGCGACATAAAAGCACTGAAAGAAGTGGACAGCATCGTGCACCTGGCAGGGGCAGGCATTGCCGATAAGCGGTGGACAGAAAAACGAAAGCAGGAAATAATAGACAGCCGCATAAAAGGTACCAGCTACCTGGTAAACCAGGTAATGCTGCATGCACAGCAATGCAAAGTGCTGGTGAGTGCATCGGCCATAGGCTTTTACGGGGCCGATAACGGGCAAGAACCCTTTACAGAGGATATGCCACCTGCCACCGACTTTTTGGGAATCACCTGTATAGAATGGGAGCAGGCATCGGCCTTTGCAGATGATTTTTTAAGACGGGTGGTACTGCGCTTTGGCATTGTATTAGGCAAGGAAAACGGTGCATTCAAAGAATTTGAAGGGCCCACTAAGTGGGGCGTAGCGCCTATATTAGGCAGCGGTAAGCAAGTCATCAGTTGGATACATATTGACGACCTGTCGCGGCTAATAGTTGCCGCTATAGAAAACGAAAACATGCGCGGTGTGTATAATGCCGTATCTCCCCAACCGGTTACCAATGCGACATTGATGAAAAGCATCCGCAAGCACAAAAAAGGCATACAAATACCCGTACACGTACCGGCATTTGTCCTCAAAATAGCACTGGGCGAAATGAGTATAGAAGTGCTAAAGAGCTGCACGGTAAGTAATAGCAAAGTGCAAAGCACAGGCTTTACATACCAATACCCCGGTATTGATGCGGCGATGGAACAATTGGTGCGTTAAAACTATTACAGGCTAAGGTCTGTAGGCATAATCGCTGAGATATTCGTAAGGTGGTGTCAATTTGCCATCCTCACAAATCGTTGCACGCCTGATAATGTTGCTATCGCCGCTCAGCAATTCGCCCAGTACAAACTTTTCAAAGTGTGCACCAAAGTATTGAGAGGCATCGCGTGGCAGTTCATTAGGCAGGTTATCTACAGCCATTATATCTATCACATCCATCGTATTCTGGAACGGCGCTACCTTATTACCTGTTTTACGGTCGATACCATAAACGGGATCGGCAATAGTAGAGGCACCCACATTGATAGGCACAGAGCCATCTATATCGCAGGTGATATCTGATATCACAGATACACGCCAGTCGTTGCGCAGTATATCCGGCTTTTCAAACAGGCGGGCAATGTCTTCATCCCAATAGATACCATTCATGAGGATATCTGTTTGCGGAATGTATTTAGAGAAAAGACATTTATATGCTGTAGGATTGGCATGAAAATCATCGCGTGAAAATAGGTTGTTGTCTTTACGCGCATAAAGGTCTGCGCCTTTCAGGTGAGTATATACAGGGTAATCGTACTGGTGCGTCAGGAAATCTTCCGGTTCTACCGATTCCACATCAAACTGTGTCATAACCTCCAATATGCCCGCCGCTACCTTGCCCGAACCTGTAAGCACAATTTTAATATTGGGCAGTTTTACCTGCTCATACATACGCTGCATTTCAGCAAAGCTGCCTACTACATTAGCAGGTGGCAAATCGTACAGGCCGAATTTGCGGCCATAGGTAAGCAACCCGTTATGCGCCCCTACAATACCTGCATACAAGCCAAAACCGAGGATGCGCTGCTCATCGATGTGCGTCAGGCATTCGTAGTCTATCATCCGGATGCGCTTATCTATCAGTGCGTACATCAGCTTCTGATTATACGGCTGTTTTTTCTTGGTATGCGAGAAGAAGAAATACGTTTTGCCTTCTATAAGATTATCTACCGGTACCTCTTTGATACCAAGCAGTATATCGCGGTCTGTCATATCATGTACCACATCTATACCAGCTTCTGTATATTCAGCATCGGGTATACAACGGTTGGGCGAGGCTTCTACGGTGATGTGTATGTTTGGATTGTTTTGCATAATATGCACGCACTGTGCGGGTGTGAGCGCTACGCGCGTGTCTGGTGGAGATTTGCGTTCCCTTATCAATCCAATACGAATCATGTTGTGTACTTTTGCACGGCAAATATAACGCACCTGTTTTTGACGCATGAATAACTATTTTGAACTATACGATATACCTGTGAGTTTTACGCCCGATGCGGCTGCCGTAAAAAAGAAGTACTACGAGCTGAGCCGTCAATATCACCCCGACAGATATACAATGGCAGATGCAGAAGAAAGGGCCAATGCACTGCGTATGGCGGCATTGAATAATGATGCTTACAAAGTGCTGAACAATGCGGATGCTACTATGGCTTATATACTGAAGCTGGACGGGCTGCTGGAGGAAGAAGAAAAGTATAACCTGCCGCCAGGCTTCCTGATGGAGATGATGGAACTGAATGAAGTAGTAAGTGAATACGAGATGGAACCGGGAAATGAAAGCATGCAGCAACAGGCCATGCAAATGATGCAAAACCAGCAACAGGCGTGGGCTGCAGCAGCTTCACCGTTGCTGCAACGCTTTGAAGGCGGAGATACATCTAAAGAATTGCTATTGCAGATAAAAGACTACTACTTTCGCCGAAAATACTTGTTGCGTATTCAGCAAAGAATAAATACATTTGCAACCCATTGATGACATAACGCCCAGATGGCGGAATTGGTAGACGCGCTAGACTCAAAATCTGGTTTCAGCAATGGAGTGCAGGTTCGATTCCTGTTCTGGGCACCAAAACCACACATTCAAACCTCAGTCCCGCAAGGGTTCTGAGGTTTTTGCTTTTATATATCGGACGGATTTGGGACGGTTACCTTGTAATCCTATCAAAAGCACCTCACTACTCATCATCAGGGCTAGGTTGGACATTTATGAGTAGTTGACTTAGCGGGTATTCATTTGTACACATGAGCAGTCATATTTTGTTTGCATACGATTTTTATACAATTTCAATGCACTAGCCTGAATTACATTGGACTTATATTGAACTAGATTATCCAGGGGTTACGACTAATTCGAACGTAGATTTTTCCTGTATGGTAGTCCCGATAAGAAATTTTCGAACTTTTCAAATGGATTAAACAGTTTAGGTTAATCTCGTCGACAAAATTTCGAATTGTTTAATAACGCCAAAGCGACAGAAGAACAATTTTCTTTTTATTGGTTCTGCAATATAAATGTAAACGTCACCGGGCTTTTGCGGCAGCGTATGCTTTTTGCTTCATAACACCTGAACTGAATAGGCGATAACGCACCATTTCTACGCTGGCATTGTATTGGTCAGAGATATCAATTTCGGTCATTCCTTTATTGACTGCCGAAAGAAGCGCTGGACGTGTTATCTGCAAGCATCCGCCGAGAAATTTTGCTTCGTTTTCCTGGCTCTTGTCGTAGAAATGTAAGCCGTAAAGTAAACACAATTTAGCCTTATCTACCGGGATTGAGTGCCCTTCTGATATGTGTGCCAATTCGTGCATAAGGTTAGACTGTTGGCGCTTAGGTGAATGGTAGTTATTGTGGATTATTATTTTATCGCCGTCTTCGTTAGGCATCCACATTGCATCAAAGCTATCAGTATCCCGAAGCTTTGCAATATGAACCGGATCAAGATCGGGAAAGTCGTCTACAGTGAAAATCGGCACATCCATAAGTTTCGCCAAATGATGTGCATCTAGGGGATCAAACACAGTCAGACCCAATTGCTTTCGATATTGTTCACTTTTTCGTTCTGCGTCAGCCTTGAATTTTGGACGCATATCCGGTTGTGGTTTACCTGGCATCTTTTTTCGCTTTGGTGAAGGCCATGTCAACCATTGCAATCATGGCGGTTATTGTATCCTGATCTAGTTCGCGACTGGACCGTAGTTGATAAACTATTCTATCCTTTTCCGATAGCTCTTCATTAGAGCTTTCTCCTGTAACAAAACTATCAGTGGGGACATCCAGCCAC